>NZ_DATHXO010000514.1:0-5030 GCF_035459645.1 Schnuerera sp. | reverse complement strand
ACCTCCTACAATATAATTATTCATAGGAGGTATCCATTATGTAAGGAATGTATAATCGAATAAATACTAAAGGTAGAGACCTAAGTCCCTACCTTTTAATATTTCTAGTCTTCTGCCATCTTCTTATATTTTTCATATTTTTCCTTAGCGTCTTGTTCTGCTGCTGCAAATAATTCATCAGCTATTTCTGGGAAAGTTCGACGTAAGGATGTATATCTTACTTCCGAGTTTATGAAATCCATAAATGGTTTTGATGGTTCTTTTGAATCTAATACAAATGGATTCTTACCTTCTTCTTTTAGTCTTGGGTCGAATCTATATAGATGCCAATATCCAGTTTCAACAGCTTTCTTCTCTTGTGCTATACTTGTTCCCATTCCAGTTGTTATACCATGGTTAATACATGGTGCATAAGCTATTACTAAAGAAGGTCCATCATAGGATTCTGCTTCTCGTAATGCTTTCATTAATTGATTCATATTGGCTCCCATAGCTACTTGTGCTACATATACATATCCATAGGATGCTGCAATCATACCTAAGTCTTTCTTTCTTACCTTTTTACCAGAAGCTGCAAACTTAGCAACTGCTGCTGTTGGTGTAGCCTTAGATGATTGGCCACCTGTATTAGAATATACTTCTGTATCGAATACAAGTACATTTACATTTTCTCCAGAAGCTAATACATGGTCAAGTCCACCAAATCCTATATCATACGCCCAACCGTCTCCACCAAATATCCATACAGATTTTTTGATTAAATAGTCTTTTAATTCAGCAATTTCTTTAAGAATTTCATTGCCTCTTTCGTTAGAAAGATTTCTATCCAGTCTTGCTACAATAAGTCCTGTTGCAGCTTTAGATGCTTTTGGATCATCTTTTCCTTCTAACCATCCATTAAATGCTTCATTTAACTCATTATCTATATTTAGTTCAATAAATTCTTTCATTAACATTTCTAATTTTTCTCTTATCTTCTTAACTGCTACTGCCATACCATATCCATATTCTGCATTATCTTCAAATAAGGAATTCGCCCAAGCAGGTCCTTTACCTTCCTTATTTGTACAGTATGGAGTTGATGGTGCACTTGCTCCCCAAATCGATGAACATCCTGTAGCATTTGCTAAAATCATTCTATCTCCAAATAGTTGAGTTACAAGTTTGGCATATGGTGTTTCTCCACAACCAGCACATGCTCCTGAGAATTGTAACAATGGTTGTTTAAATTGACTGTTTTTAACGTTTGTTGCTGGTAATAAATCTTCTTTAGGTTCTATATTTTCTATTGCATAATCCCAGTTCTTAGATTGTACTTCATATTGCTCTTCAAATGGTTTCATAACCAATGCTTTTTCTTTAGCTGGACAAACATCTGCACAATTTCCACATCCTGTACAATCTAATGGAGAAATTTGTATACGGAATTCTAATCCTTCCAGTCCCTTGCCTATAGCTTTCTTAGTTTCAAAAGTTTCTGGTGCATTTTTCTTTTCTTCTTCATCTACTAAGAAAGGTCTTATTACTGCATGAGGACATACATAAGAACATTGGTTACATTGGATACAATTTTCCATTTTCCATTCTGGCACTTCCACGGCAATACCACGTTTTTCATAAGCTGCTGTTCCATGTGGAAATGCTCCATCTTCTTTACCAACAAAGGTACTTACAGGAAGTTTATCTCCTTCTTGTCTATTCATTGGTATTACAACATCTTTTATAAATTCTGGCACTTCTTTTTCTTCTTCTTGTGCTTCATCCACTGCGTCTTTCCAAGATTCAGGTATATCTATTTTTACTAAAGCATCGATTCCTTTATCTACTGCTTCAAAGTTCATATTAACAATTTTTTCACCTTTTCTTCCATAGGTCTTTTCAATTGAATCCTTTAGATGTTTTATTGCTTCATCTATTGGTAGAACTTCAGCAAGTTTAAAGAATGCAGATTGCATTATCATATTGGTTCTTCCACCAAGGCCTATATCATTAGCTATCTTTGTTGCATCTATAATGTGGAAATCTATATTATGTTCTGCTAAATATCTCTTCATTTCCGCTGGTAGATGCTCTCCTACTTCGTCTTTATCCCAGTTACAATTTAGAAGGAATTTCCCTCCATCTTTCAATCCACTTAGTAAATCATATTGATATACATAGGATTGTTTTGAACAAGAGATAAAATCTGCTTCGTCAATTAGATAAGTAGATTTTATTGGTTCATTCCCAAATCTTAAGTGGGATATAGTTACGCCACCAGATTTTTTACTATCATATGCAAAATATCCTTGAGCATACATATCTGTGTCATCACCAATTATCTTAATAGCACTCTTATTAGCTCCTACAGTACCATCTGAACCGAATCCCCAGAATTTACATCTTATAGTTCCTTCTGGTTCAGTATTTATATCTTCTTTTATCTCTAAAGATGTATGAGTAACATCATCTACTATACCTATGGTAAATCTATCTTTTGGTTTATCTTCTTTTAAGTTATCGAATACAGCTTTAATTTGTGATGGTGTTGTATCCTTAGATCCTAATCCATATCTTCCACCAACAATTACTGGTTGTAAATCCGACTCATAAAATACACTCTTAATATCTAGGTGTAGTGGTTCTGCAATAGCGCCTTTCTCTTTTGTTCTATCAAGAACAGCTATTTTTTTAACAGATTTTGGTAGTATATCAAAGAAATATTTGTCAGAGAATGGTCTATATAAATGAACCTTAACAACTCCTACCTTTTCTCCTTTATCCATTAAATAATCAATAGTTTCTTCTATAGTTTCAGTAACTGAACCCATAGCTACAATTACTCTTTCAGCTTCTGGATGTCCATAATAGTTGAAAGGTTTATAATCTCTACCAGTTATTTTGTTTATTTCTTTCATATAATCATTTACAACTTCAACGATATTTTCATAATAAGGATTTGCAGATTCTAAAGCTTGAAAATAAATATCTGGATTTTGAGCAGTTCCCTTTGTATATGGGCGCTCTGGGTTTAATGATCTATTTCTAAACTCGTTTAATGCTTCATAATCAACAAGTTTCTTTAAATCTTCATAATCCATTACTTCAATTTTTTGAATTTCATGGCTAGTTCTAAATCCATCAAAGAAATGTACAAAAGGTACTCTACCTTTAATAGCGGACAAATGAGCAACTCCTGCTAAGTCCATTGCTTCCTGTACACTGCCTGAAGCAAGTAGCGCAAACCCAGTTTGTCTTGTTGCCATTACGTCTTGATGATCACCAAATATACTTAATGCATGACCTGCTATAGCTCTTGCAGACACATGGAATACAGCTGGAAGTAATTCACCAGCCATTTTATACATATTAGGTATCATTAGTAATAATCCTTGTGAAGCAGTAAAAGTTGTAGTTAATGCACCTGCTGATAAGGAACCATGAACTGCACCAGCAGCTCCTGCCTCCGATTGCATTTCTGTTACCAAAACATTCTGATCAAAGATGTTTTTTCTTCCATGGGCGGACCACTCGTCAACCAACTCGGCCATACTAGATGATGGTGTAATTGGGTATATAGCTGCTACATCTGTAAAAGCATAAGCCACATGGGCTGCAGCAGTGTTACCATCCATGGTTTTCATAACTTTTGCCATTAATAGACCCCCTCATATGTTAATAAAGTATGTTTAATTTTAAACAAAGTTTTACTAGCTCTATCCAGAATCCTAAACTAAGAATTCTAGGCTGACTAAAAACTATGTCGATAATTTCATCTACAAATTAAGTATATTAAACATCAATAATAAAGTCAACCAGTTAACTATATGTTTTTATGCATTCTCATCGTAGCTTGTTCTTTTATTTTATCATTCAATTCTACAGCTGCATTATACCCTAACTTTTTCTGTCTAGTATTCCTTGCAGCAACTTCCACAATCATGGCAAGATTTCTACCAGGTCTTACAGGAATGACTAATTTAGGCACTTTAACATCTAGTAATTCCATAAAATCACCATCTAGTCCAACACGATCGTATTCTTTAGCTTTATCCCAAAATTCAAATTCTATTACTAAGTCTATAAATTCATTACTCTTAATCGCACCTACACCATATAGTCTTTCAATGTCTAATATTCCTATACCTCGTATCTCCATAAAATGTCGAATCAGTTCAGGAGCTTCTCCTCTTAAACCTTCTTCTACTCTTTTTATTTCTACTACATCATCTGCTATTAGACGGTGTCCTCTTTTAACTAATTCTAATGCAGTTTCACTTTTTCCTACTCCACTTTCACCCATAATAAGTATTCCCATACCATAAACTTCAACCAATACACCATGAACAGTAGTCTCTGGTGCTAAAACATAATCTAAATAGTTGATTAATACATTTACAAACTTAGTTGTAGAAAGTTCAGTCCTTAATATACTCCTATTATGTTGAATTGCCAACTTCAGCATTTCTGGGAATACTGGTAATTCTCTAGAAATAATAATAGCAGGGAAGGGATAAGAAAATATTTCATCAAATCTTTCGTAACGCAAATGCTCTGTTAAACCATTACAATAATGCCATTCTACATTTCCAATTATTTGCAACCTTTCATAGGCAAATTTATCAAAATACCCTGATAATGGTAATCCTGGTCTATTAATTTCACTTGCATTAATTTTAATTTCTTCTACATTATCAGCTTCGTATACTACTTCCAATTTTAAGTCTTCTATTATTTTATCCAAAGTAATATAATCCATATTATCTCTCCTTCCTTCTATTAAAGTGATTGTATAAATCCTCTGCTACCTTTCTATTCATGCTTTTTACTTTTGCTAATTCCTCAACAGAAGCATTTTTTATATTATCTATAGTATGAAAATGTTTAAGCAGTTCTTTCTTTCTTTTTTCTCCAATACCTTTTATATCATCTAACTCTGATTTGAACATCTTCTTACTCCTTAAACTTCTATGGTATGATATAGCAAATCTATGGGCCTCTTCTTGTATCTTGAAAATCAACCTAAACCCTGCACTGTTTTGATCTAATTT
>NZ_DATHXO010000513.1:0-2121 GCF_035459645.1 Schnuerera sp. | reverse complement strand
ACCATCATTATTCATACTTACTTCAATATTAGGGATTTCAATATCGGATTTAGCACCAATTATATCGTCTATATACTTGCCTTCTACAATCTCTACGACTCCCATATTCTTCAAATTGTTTATATGGTCTTCTATTTGTTTGCTTATGCCTTTATTTTTAGTTGGTTTCCCTAGATAGTTAGTTACTGAAGTAAAGTCTAAGTATACTTCCTTACTGTTATAAAGATAATTCCATAAAATATTGGATACGAAACTATCTATCATCCCTAAAGATACTTTAGATAAAGTATTCATGGTAATATTTGGTCCTATTATTTTAGAATAAGAATTTGTAATCTCTTCTAATCTAAATATATCCTCTTCCTTATATATTTCAAATGGATTTAAGGAATCTACTATATCATCTACATCTAATATCCTTTCCCCCATGAAGGAAAAAGCTAAAGATAAATTTATACCATGGCTTTCTAATTCCTTTAATTCCTCTATTTTTTTGTCCAAATTTATATTGGAACCGGTAAACACTATTAAAGCCTTACTAACTGGATTGATTGGAGCCTTTCCATTTAGTTTTTTAGTGATATCCGCTAAAACATTTAAGGTTATCTTGTTTTTAGCCATCTAAAACACTCCAAAGTATTATTCATATTGTTTTAATATAACTCTTTCAATCTCTGAATGTGGTCTTGGTATTACATGTACGGAATGAAGTTCTCCAACAGCCCTTGCAGCTTCTGCACCAGCATCTACTGCTGCCTTAACTGCTCCTACATCTCCTCTAACCATTACAGTTACAAGACCAAATCCAATCTTTTCATAACTTATCAATGTAACATTTGCTGCCTTAACCATAGCATCAGCAGCTTCTATAGACCCTACTAATCCTTTCGTTTCAACTAAACCTAAAGCTTGACTCATCATTATTCCTCCTTATAAAATTATTTCTTTTTAGTTTTTGTTTCAGTTTTTTCTTCCTTTTTTTCTTTTTTCTCTTTGCTTTTTTGTTCTTTTTTCTTTAAATTCTTAGAAAATTGTTCAATCATTTTATCCACCTCATCATGAGGTCTAGGAATTACATGACTACCAATAACTAAGCCTACTCTATTGGCAGCTTCTACTCCTGCATCAACGGCAGCCCTTACAGCAGCCACTTCTCCAGCAATTTGGATATTTACTCCAACAGCTTTTCCAACTCCAATAACTTTTTCTACTCCTATTAAGGTTACATCTGCGGCTTTGCTTGCTGCATCTAGTGCAGCTACTGCAGTAGTAAGTCCTTTGGCCTCAATAAGCCCCAATGCCTTTTCCATACTACACCTCCGTTCTAAAATTAACGGCTACCTTTAACCTTTTTCGCTACTTCGCTTAGGCTTACCATAGTAGCTTTAGTCTTGTTACTTTCCTTAACTATTTTTTCGCCTTTTATAAGGTTTTGTATTAGGCCCTCTTCTTTAGGGGTTAAATTACTAACCTTTTTATCTGAGCCAACCTTATTGGTAAAATGAGATTTGTTAATATTATCAACATTATTGCTCAAATTTTCATTACCTTTATAATCCTTCTTCATTTCACTAGCGATTGTATCTAATTTTTTAAGGTTTAAATTGTCCACCTTGTTATTTTTATCCGTATCCTTACCATAGTTGGTTTTTTTAGCTACATTGTTCATAACCACCCTAGCTAATGGATTAACCATAATATTTCACCACCGTAAAATCAAAATATTTTATCCACTTCATCATGAGGTCTTGGAATTACATTGGCTGAAATTACTTCTGCCACTTGGGCTGCTCTTGCCTCACCACTTTCTACCGCTGCCTTAACAGCTCCTACATCTCCAGATACTGTAACAGAAACTAAGCCTGAACCCACAATTTCAAAATCCATAATCTTCACATTAGCAGCCTTAACCATAGTATCTGCAGCTTCTATGGCACCTATCAGAGACCTGGTCTCAACCATACCTATAGCTTCTCTCATATTACCTCACCTTCTTTATTTTATATTTGGAAAATATTTACTTATATCTATGTTTTCATATCCAGGGATTATAGCCCTTTCAAATTCAACCGCCTTTTCTCCTAAAGGTTTAGTTGCATCAATTCCTACCTTATCTGTCAC
>NZ_DATHXO010000512.1:0-10329 GCF_035459645.1 Schnuerera sp. | reverse complement strand
CAGGAGTTTTCAAATCAAACTTTTTAATAAAGAATTTAAATATAAAGTAATATATAAAGAAATAAGCTATTCCTACTGGAATAATTAATATAGCCTTAGTTGCCAATCCAAAATTTAATACATAATCTATTAATCCTGCTGAAAATCCAAAACCATGTTTTATTCCTAGTAAATTACAAACAATTAAGGATGAACCTGTTAGTAATGAATGTACCAAGTATAATAATGGTGATGCAAAACAAAAGCTAAACAATAATGGTTCTCCTATACCTGTTAAAGCAAATGTTAATGCTGAACTTAAAAGTACACCACCAACTTCTTTCCTATTTTCCTTCTTAGCAGTTTTATACATAGCTAAAGCTGCTGCTGGCATACCAAACATAAATATTGGATAAAAACCACCTAAAAATATTCCCGCACTTGGATCTCCTGCAAAGAAACGGGATAAATCTCCTGTTATTACTTCCCCTGCTCCATTGGTAAATGAACCAAATACAAAGAAAATCAAACTATTGATAACATGATGTAATCCTGTAGGAACTAATAATTGGTTGCATACTCCATAGATACCAACTCCTAAAGAGCCTGAAGTAGTTAACCATTCTCCAAATCTAAATATTACATCTTGAATTGGTGGCCAAATAAATCCAAACAATCCTGCTAAAACTATACATGCACCACCTGTTACAATAGAAACAAATCTCTTACCAGCAAAAAAACCAAGATAATCTGGTAATTTAATATCATAAAATCTATTGTATAAATATCCAGCTACAGAACCTGCTATAATTCCTGCTAAAACTCCCATATTGATATCAGGGTTTATAGTTTCAGTTCCTTTTGTTAATACAAAGTAACCTACAGCACCTGCAAGACCAGCAGCTCCTGAATTATCAAAAGATAATCCAATTGCTACTCCAAGAGCAAATAATAAAGCTAAATTATCAAAAATTGCAGCTCCAGATTGATTAACGAAAGGTATATCAAATACATCTGGTGCTCCTAAACGCAATAGTAATGCAGCTGCTGGTAATACAGCAATTGGTAACATTAAAGCTTTACCAATTCTTTGAAGTTGAAAAAATAGTTTTTTCATAATTCCATATCCTCCTTTTATATTGAATAATTTATAATAAAAAAAGACATAAACTTATAAGGATACAAATTTCCTCATAAGCTTATGCCTAATTTTACTTAGTAACACGCTTAATTCTATAGCCTTTTATTTAGTTTTATTCTTTGAATATGGATAGTTATATATCCTAACTCATCATCGCTAATGGGTAACGATAAGGTATCTTCTATACATTTTCCAACCTTCTTAGCTATTTCAAAAGAACTTTTATATTCTGTTTTAATTCTATTTAATATTGGATTCTCCTCAGATTTACCTTTCTCTAGTCTATCTATAACAAATCTAAAATGACTAACCAATCTGATATAGCTTAAATCTGTAGAATCAAATTGCACATTCAGCTCTTTTTCAACAATTTCTATAAGTCGTTTTATCAGAGAAGTATACTTAACCGTTTCTCCAACCTTTTTATTCTGTCTTGCAGAATGGAAATGTAATGCAATAAAACCAATTTCCGATTCTGGTATATCTACATTTAATGTTTTGTTTATAATCTTACTTGCTTCAACACTTATTCTATATTCTTCAGGATATAGAAGTTTAATTTCATTGAGAAATGGATTGTTTACATCTATTCCTTGTTTAATCCTCTCTATAGAAAAACCAATGTGATCAGTCAAAGCTATATGAATATGAGGATTTAAAGGGCCTAGACTTTTTTCTCCCATAGCTATTAACTCTTCACTGACAGCCATTACATCTTCATCTAAAAAGTTTATTAGTTGATAGTATTGATTTTTCATCTTTTTATCATAGGTAATGAATAGTTTCTCTATTTCATTATTAGATAGTTTTAATATATCATTTTTTCTATGACCAAAACCTACTCCTTTACCTACAATTATTAATTCTTGGTTTTTATTCATATCAAAAGCTAGTATAACATTGTTATTTAGAACCTTTATTATTTCATATTGGGCTTCATGGGAAAACATAATTAATCCTCCTATCAAACAAAAAAACCAAGTAAAGACTCTCATAAGAACCCTTCTTGGTTAATGCCTGACAAATTTATCAGTAACACACCTAATATTCCATTTTACAATGAAATAATAACATATAGTTATTGTTTTGTCAATAAATTTATTTAATGTACTTATCTATTATAGTTATTATTTCCTCTATCTTTTCTTCACCTTCTTCTTCCCCTTCTAGTATAGCATCCTTAACACAGGATCTAATATGGGAATTTAATACATCTATATTAGCTTTCTTTAGTAGGGCTATAGAGGATAAAATCTGTGTAGATACATCTACACAATATCTATCCTCTTCTATCATCTTAATTATTCCATCTATTTGCCCTCTAACAGTTTTTAACTTCATAGCTGCTTTTTTCTTCCCTTGATTCATGCTATCACCTACTATTATTTAATTTTTATTACATCATAACCTGCCTCTTCTACTGCTTCTTTTAAATTTTCCTCTAATAGATTATCTCCTAAAACCTCTATCTTCTTGTTTTCTAAATCTACATCCACATTGGATACTCCATCTAATTCCTTTAATGCATTGGTAACCGCCATTATACAATGGTTACATGACATACCTTCTACTAACATAGTCTTCTTCATTATTATTCATCTCCTTTATTTATTATTTAAAGTTTCTAAGCCTTAATGAATTTGTAACTACAGATACTGAACTAAAGGCCATAGCAGCTCCAGCTATCATAGGATTTAAAAATCCTAAAGCTGCAAAGGGAATTCCTATTGAATTATAGAAAAATGCCCAGAATAAGTTTTGTTTTATAGTTTTCATAGTTCTATGACTGAGTCTAATAGCTGTAACTATACTCATTAAATCTCCCCTCATAAGAGTTATATCTGCCGCCTCCATAGCCACATCTGTACCTGTGCCTATAGCAAATCCTACATCTGCAGCCGCCAAAGCTGGTGCATCATTAATACCATCTCCTACCATACCTACATCTTTGCCCTTCTCTTTTAAATCCTCTACTACTTCTGCTTTATTTTCAGGTAATACTTCTGCTAAAACATTATCAATTCCTACCTTTTTAGCTATTGCCTTAGCAGTTCTTTCATTATCACCTGTTAGCATATATATTTCTAATCCCATATCTTTTAATTCTTCTATTGCTTTTTTAGAACTTTCTTTAATCATATCTGCTACTGCAATTATACCACCAATTTCTCCATCTATTCCTATTATCATGGCAGTCTTGCCTTCCTCTTCCAATCTAGTAAGTTCTTCTTCTGCCTTTTCAATCTCCATGTCAGCTTCCAAAATTAATTTCCTATTACCTATATATATTTTTTTTCCTTCCAAGGTAGCTTTTAATCCTTTTCCTGGTACAGCCATAAAAGTTTCTGGTTCTGTTATCATCAATAATTCTTCTTCACCTTTTCTAACAATGGCTTCCCCTAAAGGATGTTCAGATGTTTTTTCTACAGTAGCGGCTATTCTTAAAAGCTCATCTCTTTCTATAGCATTAAATGTTATTATATCTGTAACTTCAGGCTCACCTTTGGTGATAGTTCCAGTTTTATCAAATACAATAGTTTCCATCTTGTGAGTTCTTTCTAAATGTTCTCCAGATTTAATGAGTATTCCATTTTCAGCCCCTTTTCCAGTACCTACCATTATGGCAGTAGGTGTAGCTAAACCTAGAGCACAAGGACAGGCAATTACTAAAACTGCTACGGCATTAATAAGTCCCGTATTGAAATTACCATGAATTAGGTAAAAACCTATGAACGTTATAACTGCTATTGCTACTACTATAGGTACAAAAATACCAGATATTTTATCTGCCAATCTTTGAACTGGTGCTTTAGAACCTTGAGCATCTTCAACCAATTTGATTATCTGAGATAAAACCGTATCTTTCCCTATATTCTGAGCTTCAAACTTAAAAGAACCAAATTTATTTATAGTAGCTCCTATAACCTTATCCCCTTCTTCTTTATCTATAGGAATACTTTCTCCTGTTATCATTGATTCATCAATGGAAGAATGCCCTTCCATAATAACTCCATCCACTGGAATTCTTTCTCCTGGTCTTACTACTATAATATCCCCTACATTTACTTTTTCTATTGGTATATCCTTCTCTATACCATCTACAACAACTCGAGCTGTTTTTGGTTGCAATCCCATCAATTTCTTTATAGCCTCTGAAGTTTTCCCTTTAGCCACAGCCTCAAAGGTTTTACCTAATAGTATTAATGTAATAATAACTGCTGATGCTTCAAAATAGTATTCATGCACTCCTACTATAAGATTATATATACTATAAAAGTAAGCCGCAGAAGTTCCCATAGATACTAAAACATCCATATTAGCTCCTCCACCTCTTAATGAGTTAAAGGCTCCTTTATAAAATCTATATCCTATTATAAACTGAACAGGAGTTGCTAATAAAAGTTGAAAATATCCATTTGTAAGAATATTTTCCTTTCCAGCCATATGGAAAAACATAGCGGAAAATAAAGGTAAACTAAGAATCGCTGAGACAATAAAAGAGGTTTTAAGAGATTTTATTTCCTTTTCCCTCAATTCTTTTTCCCTATCTCTATCTATTTGTCTTTCAATTTCTGCCTTATAGCCAGCCTTTTCAACTGTTCTAATTAAAATATCATCTTCTATAGCACCAGAAGGAAATTCTATAACCGCTTTATTAGTAGATAAATTTACATTGGCTTTTACTACTCCTTCTAATTTATTTAAAACCTTCTCTACCCTAGAAGAGCAAGCAGCGCAGGTCATTCCTTCTATTAACAAGGTTTTCTTAACCAAAGGTACTTCATAACCTGTTTTTTCTATAGTCCTAATTAGTTCATCTACATTTACCTTGTCCGTATCAAATTCAATGGTAGCTCTTTGAGCAAGTAAATTTACTGAAGATTGAACAACTCCTTCCCTTCTACTGATAGCCTTCTCTACCCTAGAAGAACAAGCAGCACAAGTCATCCCTACTACATCTATAGTAACTTTTTTATTCATTTATTTATCAACTCCTTGGTTTTCTTTTATCATCTTCTTCCCTCTCCCCCCGGGGGGTCTGTTTTTAGTATATACTATTTTTTAACCTTTGTAAACAGATTCAGCAAAGTTTTTTATTGATTAGTAAAATATATTTTTGCCTAAGAAAATAATATTACCCTAAACTATTGCATTTATATCAAAAATGTATTATGATATTGATAGTGATTATCAATTCCGTAAAAATAGAAAGGAGAATGGCCATGGTAAGTACACCTTTAATCCAATTAAGTTCTGGAAAAAATGGAAAGGTTGAAAAAATATATGCTGGATGGAATGCTACTAAAAGACTATATGAAATGGGATTAAATACAGGAGCTAAGTTTAAAGTTATAAAAAATGATACAGGCCCTGTAATACTTTCCTTATCTGGAAGTAAAATTGCCATAGGTCGTGGTTTAGCACAAAAAATAATGGTGAATGAATAAAGTCGCATTAATTATTAGCCTTTTACTGATAATGACTATCATTCTTGTCTAAGGGGGAGATTAAAAATTGAATACTATCGCTTTAGTTGGTAATCCGAATAGTGGCAAAACCACCTTGTTTAATGCACTAACAGGATCCAATCAACATGTAGGAAATTGGCCTGGAGTTACTGTTGAAAAAAAAGAAGGCAATTTCAAATTTAATGAAAAAACATATAATGTAGTAGACTTGCCTGGCACCTATAGTTTAGGAGCCTTTTCTGAAGATGAAATTGTGGCAAGGGATTTTATCCTAAAGGGCAATCCTGAAATTGTAATTAATGTAGTTGATTCTACTAATATTGAAAGAAATCTATACTTAACTACTCAACTATTGGAAATGGGAGCCAAAGTTATTGTAGCCTTAAATATGATAGATGAAGCAAAGGCTAGGAGTATTAAAGTTGATATTGAAGCCCTTTCAAAAAAATTAGGTACTCCCGTAGTTCCTACTATTGCTTCCAAAAGGAAAGGGATAGATGAACTCATAAAAAAATCCATAGAATTAATGGATAAAGAAATAGATTATAAATCACATATTAGCTATGGAGAAAATATAGATAAAGAAGTAGAAAAATTAAAAGGATTTTTAAGTGATAAAAACTTAGAATACCCTCCTCAGTGGATTGCAATAAAACTCCTTGAAGGAGATAAATATATCCATGAACTAATAAAAAATAATAAAGATTTATATTCATCTGATGATTTTAAAAACACTATCTATGTTTTTAATGAAAATAGAGAAGATTATGAACTAGAAATTATTGATAAAAGATATGAATTTATTAGCAATATAACCAATGTAACTGTAAAGGTACCAGATAATCCAAAAGAAACTACGACGGATAAGATAGATAAAATACTGACTCATAAATATTTAGGCTTACCAATATTTGGTCTTATAATGTTTATTGTATTCCAGTTGACTTTTACCATAGGTGAAGATTTATTTGGTGGACTTGCTGCAAGTGGTATCGAATCTTTAGGTATGATTGTAGAAAATTTCCTTATTAATATAAATGCATCTAGTTGGATCATTGCTTTCGTAACGGAAGGAGTTATTGCAGGAGTTGGAGCCGTTTTAGAATTTGTGCCTCTCATAGTTGTATTATATATGTTAATGGGTTTGTTAGAAGACAGCGGATATATGGCAAGAGCTGCTTATGTAATGGATAACATCATGAGAGCCTTGGGCTTACAAGGTAAAACCTTTATTTCTATGATAGTTGGCTTTGGTTGTAATGTACCTGGTGTAATGTCTACCAGAACTTTAGAGGACAAAAAAGATAGAATGATTGCCATCTTGATAAATCCATTTATGTCTTGTGGAGCAAAACTTCCAATCTATTTAATATTTATTGCAGCTTTTTTCCCTAATAATGGTGGACTAGTTTTATTTTTAATCTACTTTTTAGGAATAGCAATGGCATTGTTGATGGGCAAAATTTTCAGTAAAACTTTATTTAAAGGTGAATCATCATATTTTATAATGGAATTACCACCTTATAGATTGCCTACTTTGAGAAATGTTCTAAGGAATATGTGGGATAATGTATCAGGGTTTTTAAAAAGAGCTGGAACTACTATATTTGCTGTAATTACTATATTATGGATTTTATCTGTGCTTCCTGCTGGAGTGGAGCCTTATAGTCAAGATAGTATATTAGGAAAAATAGGTATGATTATAGCACCTATATTTAAACCTGCTGGATTCGGTACATGGCAAGCTTCTGTAGGTTTGTTTGCAGGAATTGCTGCTAAAGAAGCAGTTATTGCTACTTTAGGTATGGTCTATGCCGGTGTCAGTGAAGGGACAGCTCTTGTAACGGCTATACAACAAGTATTTACTCCATTAACAGCTGTATCCTTTATGGCAATGACTTTACTATATACACCTTGTGCAGCTACTATAGGAACTATAAAAAAAGAAACCAATTCAAATAAATGGGCTATATTTACTGCAGTCTACACTTTTGCCATTGGATGGTTAGTAGCAGTATTAATATTCCAAATAGGTAGACTTATAGGCTTTAGCTAAAATTAAGGAGATGATCTTTTGCTGAAGGAAGTGTTAAAAGAGATTGATAAAGCTGATTATATCTCTAAACCCAATATAGCTATGAAGTTAAATAAAAGTGAAAATTTAATAGAAGATGCCTTTTCTCAATTGATTAGGATGGGATATATTAAAGAAGATGATAACAATATTAATAATTGTGATATAGGATGTGGTAGTTGCCCTTATGCTAATTCTTGTAATAAAATTCCTGTAAAATCTATAATAATTACTGAAAAAGGAGAGAAACTACTAAATAGATAAACCCTTCAAAATTTAAACCCCAAAATGACGGAAGAACTTATAATATTGTTCTTCCGTCATTTTATGATGAATAACTTCCAATTTTTTCATATCTATGTTGAAATTTGTTACTATTAAGAATATAATTATTGTAACATCTATTTTAAACGATAAATATAAAGGAGATATTATGATGACCAATATTGACTGGAAAGAAAAGAAAAATTTAACCATGTTAGCAGATTTTTATGAGTTTACTATGGCTAATGGTTATTTTGAAAATGGTATGAAGGATAGAATTGCTTATTTTGATATGTTCTTTAGAGCAATCCCTGATGACGGTGGTTTTGCCATAATGGCAGGAGTTGAACAACTCATAGAATATCTAAAAAACCTAAAATTTTCAGAAGAGGATATTGAATATTTTAGATCTAAAGATATGTTTAGTGAAGAATTCTTAGACTACTTAAGAAATTTTGAATTCCAATGCGATGTATGGGCTATTCCCGAAGGAACTCCTATATTTCCTAGAGAGCCTATAGTTATTGTAAGAGGCCCTATAATCCAAGCACAGATTGTTGAAACCATGGTTCTTTTAACGATTAATCATCAAAGTTTAATTGCTACAAAAGCAAATAGAATAGTCAGAGCAGCTGATGGTCGTACTGTAATGGAATTTGGTTCTAGAAGAGCTCAGGGATATGAAGGAGCAATTTTAGGTGCAAGAGCTGCATATATAGGTGGCGCTATAGGTACTGCTTGTACTATTGTAGATAGAGATTTCAGTATCCCTGCATTAGGTACTATGGCCCATAGTTGGGTTCAAATGTTCCCTACTGAGTTAGAAGCCTTCAAAGCCTATGCTAAAATTTATCCAGATAATTGTGTATTGTTAGTAGATACCTACAACGTTCTAAAGTCTGGTATTCCAAATGCTATAAAAACCTTTGATGAAGAAATAGTTCCAAGAGGTTTTAGACCAAAAGGAATAAGGTTAGACAGTGGAGATATTGCTTATCTTTCTAAAGAAGCAAGAAAGATGTTAGATGAAGCTGGATATGAGGACTGTCCTATTGTAGCTTCTAGCAGTTTAGATGAATATGTAATCAGAGATTTATTAAATCAAGGCGCAAAAATAGACTCCTTTGGAGTAGGAGAAAGGCTAATTACTGCTAAATCAGAACCAGTTTTTGGTGGTGTATATAAACTAACTGCCGTAGAAAGAAATGGGGAAATAGTTCCTAAGATAAAGGTCAGTGAAAATGTAGGTAAAATCACTACTCCTGGATTTAAGCAACTTTATAGATTGTTTAACAAAAAATCAGGCAAAGCCATTGCCGATGTAGTAACTTTACATGACGAAAAAATTGATGAGACTAAACCTTATGAAATATTCCATCCTCTCTTTACATGGAAGAGGAAAACCTTAACAAACTTTTATGCAAAAAAATTATTAGTTCAGTTATTTGACAAAGGAGAGCAAATATACAAAAGTCCTCCTATTAATGAAATTAGAAACTATTGTAAAAAACAGATCGACACACTTTGGGATGAAGTTCTTAGATTTGAAAATCCTCATGAGTATTTTGTTGACTTATCTAAACCTTTATGGGATATAAAGGATAAATTATTAAAAGAATATAAATGATGATGGTTTTATAGTATAGTATTGTTTAAACCAAGTAAAGAAATCAAATTCTTTACTTGGTTTAAATAGTTAATAATAAATTTTAATATATCACCTAAACTTTGTATAAAAATTTTTCATCTCTTCTACCTTAGCTTTATCCATTTCTTTTTCTCCATATCTGGCTTGGATATAAACTTCCCTTAAACCATTTAAAATTTCTTCATTGTCTTCATTTTCTACCTTTTTATTAATGTCTAAACTGGTATCCGAAGCTATTATATCTATTCCTTTTTTATCCAGCTTTATTAAGTATTTTCTATAATAATATCGTATTTGTTCTATTATATCCTTTGGTTTAAATAGAGATATTCTCCTTTTGTTTTTATCTTTTCCTCTTATATTCATAAATTCCCTTTCTTCTCTATAATCCATTTCTTCTTTCTTCTTATTAAAAACCTTCTTTCTAAACAATAAGTAGGTCAAATATATTATTAATGATACTAAGATTATTCTTGATGCAATAGATAAAAATCTGCTTAACCAAAGAGGAAAGGTTGGATTGTTCTGAGTCCATTCACTAAAATCCATAGTATTTTCCATACTTTGATCTGGTAAATCTAAATCATCTCTATTTATCAAAGACATAAGAAACTCTATTATATACTGTACACCGTAAGCTAAGTATAATATGGGCCAATAGAATATATTAGATAACAGTTCTGCAACTAGATTATAAATAGATTTAGCTCCTTGATATAAGAAGAGTTTTAGCTTTTCCATACCAAGTACTATG
>NZ_DATHXO010000511.1:0-13207 GCF_035459645.1 Schnuerera sp. | reverse complement strand
AAGAGTCCCATTGGATAGGTGAGCCCTGTGTCCGATTCTATTTCCTTTATTATATTTATGAAGTCATCTCCATTTATGGGTAATTTATTTTCTATTATTTCTAAAAATTTTTTATCATCTTCTACAGTTTTATTTGTTAATTCATCGAAAGGGTTTTCTTTATGGGGACTAGTTGTATTGGCTGCTCTAATCCTAGTAAATATGGTTCTTCCCATAGAGGCTTCGGATATGAATACATCTCCCGTTCTCAAATAGGGTAATCTTCTTGCTTCTTCTTCTGTAATATCTGTTTCTTCTTTTATGGTCTGTATATCAGAGGCCCTTACAGTTCTAAATATAAATTTAGTGTTCAATTGAGCTGTTATGGTCTCATCTAATAAAGTTGGTCTTTGGGTAGCTAGTATTAGAAATGCCCCATACTTCCTTCCTTCTTGAGATATTTCCTTTAATATGGACTTAGATGGAGAATCATATCCTTTTGGTGCAAAATTATGGGCTTCATCAGTGACTACTATAAAAGGTGGAAAATACTCTGCGCTAGTCTTCTTATATAAGGCATCTTTATATTCTCTTCTTTTATGATATAGATTGTTTAATAAATAAGTGCTAAATACTTGGAGTATTCTAGTACTTCCCTGGATTACTATTAGTTTGCCCATATGTAGCCCTTCTTCAATTTCTCTAATATCCTTACTAAATATCCCTTCATTGTCTAGTCTATTTAATCTCCATATTATACCTCTTACCGAACTATAAGGGCAAGTCTTATCATAGTTTAAATAAATTTCTTTTCTCTTTTGCCAACCTTCCCTTTCTAAATCTGAGCTGCTTTCTTGTATTCTTCTCTCTATTCTATCTAAGGAGCCTTCTTCTTGGGCTTCTGCAAGCATTTTAAGCCTGTTATGAAAACTATTGTAGGAATCATTCCTTTTAAATAATATATCCACTACGTTGTTCATAGCGTCTGTTAATGTGCTAGATGCATCTAACAAATTTTTAATGTCCTGATGGGATAAATCTTCAAAACGAACTCCTACATGAAAACCTACTTGTAGACACTTGAATCTGTCTTTGTAATTATCCACTGCTTCTTTAGGCATATATTCTCCTACTTCACTAAAATCCATTTCAAAATGAGGGTCTAATACTATGGTAGGAATATTTAAATCCATCAATTCTTCTAAAACTACCCTAAGTCCGAAGGATTTTCCAGAACCCGATCCACCAAATACTCCAATATGAGGATATTGATGCATAGATCTAATATTGAATATATAGGGAATATCTCTTTGTTTTTTTAGTTCTCCTTCTTCAAAGGTGTATAACAATTCTTTAAATTGCTCATCCATATTGGCTGCCATTTGATCTGTATTTTTTATAATTCCTAGTACCAACCCTTCCTCTGGAGAAGATTTTATCATCAAATCCTTAACTTCATCAAATTCTGGTACTCTTACATCCGAACCTGTTTCTACGGGATATAAAGCTTCGTTTAAAAGCCTAACTTTTCCTATATAGATGGTATCTTCTTCAATATTATAGCCTATAGCTTTTAAAGACTCTAACACAGAGCTGTCTGCTAGTTCTCCATGCATACTTAAGGGAATATACCTATTATAGGTTTTTGCCTCGACTATTTCGCCCATTAAATCCCCTTGATAAGGATCCACAATAATTAAAAATTCATTAATTCTAAAATTCCTGTCTTTAGAACCTATATATACTTCTTGTTGAGTAGTCATTCCAACAACTTTCATAATTTCCCCTCCTACAATGTCCTTTTATCTCTTTCAGATATAAAAAATTTCTCCAGTATTTCCCTATCTAAATTGGATTCAAGTAATCCTCTTATCATCTTATCGGGTATTCTAACTTCCCTGTCTACTATATCTATCCAAAGTGGGACTCCTCTCCCATCCTTAGGAGTTAAAGTAAATACCAGTTTTGCCATTTCTTCTAAGTAATTTCTTTGACTATCTAATATATCCATCCCTATTATATTTGGAGCTTGTGAACCTCTCATAAATAAGGATGAAAAACCTTCTTGAGTCTTTTTTGAAACTTTAGATTGAATCGGAACCATTTCTCCATATTCTAATAAGCCATATAATAATTCTCTATCATGGAAAGATTCCTTGATGGAAAGAGATTTATCTTTAACTAACAAGTCTCCTATTATAGATGTTTTTATATCTTTTATTACTCCTATTAGTATTATACCCTTTTCTTCACATTCATTTCTTAGCTCCATCCATTTTTCAAAACTTTCTATATAATATCGAATAAGAGAACCATCCATTAAAACTGCATAGGGGTTAAGTTTATGAACTCCTTCTAACGCTACTTCTACTTCTATAGTAGAAAGCTTTTTACTTCTTATGGATTGATCCTTTTGTTCAGTGTTTTCCAAAAGATTAGTTTCTTCTTCCTCATAGGTTAAGGGAGTATAAAAATCAGTCTTATATATGGGTTTGTCTCCATGGATGGTTGATTTCGCTAAACCTTGATAAATTTCCACAAAATGAGGGTAAGCGCCTCCCATTCGATTACTTGAACCATCAACTCCTAGTATTCCTCCCTTTTCTGAATAACAAGTTAATTCTTCTTCCGTTAACTTTTCTAATCTTTTTATAGGTCCTACATTTTCTTCTATAAAATGTCTAATGAATTTCTTATCTAAAGATAATAAATCTTTATATTTGTCTAATAGAATTTTATTTAAAGAAACTATCTTATTCTTTAATTCTTCATTAATATTGT
Source organism: Schnuerera sp. (assembly GCF_035459645.1). NCBI lineage: Bacteria > Bacillati > Bacillota > Tissierellia > Tissierellales > Tepidimicrobiaceae > Schnuerera > Schnuerera sp. The sequence goes on along the minus strand of NZ_DATHXO010000511.1, from coordinate 10,447 downwards.
ACATTCTTCCACCCCTTGTAAAATAATGGTAAAATAAGTATTTGTATATATTTTCACATTTGATGTTGACTTATTTTGGTAGTTATGGTATTCTTTTATTGTAGAAATGAGTCGATTCACAAACATAAAATAGGAGGAATGATTATGAAGTCAACAGGAATAGTAAGAAAGGTAGATGAATTAGGTAGAGTTGTTATACCTATTGAACTAAGAAGAAATCTAGATATTGAAGTAAAGGATGCATTGGAAATATTTGTTGATGGAGAACATATTATTCTGAAAAAATATGCACCTGCTTGTATTTTCTGTGGACAAGCTAAGGATGTTATTACCTATAAGGGTAAAAATATCTGTCCAGATTGTATGGAAGACTTAAAAAAATAATACTAATGCCCGCCTATACGACGGGTATTTTTATTTTATTTTATTTCTATACTCTCCTTATAGACCAAGTTCTTAGATATATCCCTTACTTGAGCTACCTTCTTGACTGCATCCTTCTTCGATAAACCTTCCTCCATATATATTTTTATATGTTCTTTTATACTAGTATTTTCGAATATATTCTTTTCTTTTATTTCTGATCCTTTTATTATTAAAACAAACTCTCCTCTAGGTTTTTGGGATTCAAATTGTTCTATTCCTTCTACTACATCCCCTCTAAAGGTTTCTTCATGTATTTTTGTTAACTCTCTAGATATGGATATTTGTCTATTACCTAGAATCTTTTCCATATCCTTTAAAAGAGCTAATAATCTATGAGGAGCTTCATAGAGGATTATGGTTCTTGTTTCATGTTTTAATCTTTCCAATTCCTTTATCCGTTCCTTTTTTTTAGAAGGTAGAAATCCTTCAAATACAAATTTTTTTGTAGAAAGACCAGAAAGGACTAATGCAGCAATGGAAGCAGTAGGACCTGGTAAGACTACCACTTCTATTTCATTTTGAATACACATACGTATTATATCTTCACCTGGATCTGATATACCAGGCATTCCAGCATCAGTAACAAGACCAATCTTTTGGCCTGCTTTTAGTTTATCTATTAACTGTTCTCCTTTGACTTTTTTATTGTGTTCATGATAGGATATTAAAGACTTTTTAATATCATAATGATTCAATAGCTTAATAGTATGTCTAGTATCTTCTGCTGCTATTAAATCTACTTCCTTTAAAATCCTTATAGTTCTAATAGTTATATCCTCTAAATTGCCTATTGGGGTAGGGCATATATAAAGAATTCCTTTATTCATTTTAATTCTCCTTAATTTTACTAAAAAAGACCCTAGCATAGGGTCTTTTCTATTTTGTGTTATTATTCTGGTTGAGGTGCATCTACTGGACATACGTTAGCACAAGAACCACAATCAATGCATTTGTCTGGATCTATAACATAGATATCTCCTGCACTTATAGCTTCAGTAGGGCATTCAGCCTCACAAGCGCCACATGCAATACATGCATCGGTAATTTTATATGCCAAATGTTTCACCCCCCAAATTGCTTGTCTATTGCTACGATATAATTTTATCAGATTACAATCAATAATAAAAGGGTAAATATAATAATTTAAAATTATTTTTTATTCTATATCATCCGAATCATTTTCTATTTCCTCTATACCGTTATTGTACTGGGGGTCCATATCTTTTGTTATTATTATTTCATCTACTTTATGATTAAATAATTCCTCAGAATCATCATCTAACCTTACTTTAACCTTTACCATTTCAAGTAAGGTATAGGTATCTATTATGGTCCCTTTCCCTTCAGGAGTTATAACTATAGTACCTACTGATGGCATTTTTTCTAGCAGTTTTTCATATACTTCTTGCTCATATTTAAGACAGCACATGAGCCTTCCACATAGTCCAGAAATTTTAGTAGGATTTAAGGATAAACTCTGTTCTTTAGCCATCTTTATGGAAACGGGTTCAAATTCCCCTAAAAAGGTGGTACAACACACAGGCTTTCCACAAGGTCCTAATCCTCCTATCATCTTAGCCTCATCTCTTACTCCAATTTGCCTTAATTCTATTCTAGTCTTAAAGATAGCTGCCAAATCCTTTACTAACTCCCTAAAGTCTACCCTACCATCTGCAGTAAAGTAAAATATAACCTTATTATTATCAAAGGTATACTCCACATCCACTAATTTCATATCTAATCCATGTTCATCTATTTTTTGTTGGCAGATACCAAAGGCATCATGGGCTTTGTCCTTATTGTTTTGATGGATTGTGAAATCCTCTTCTTCAGCTACTCGAAGTACCTTTTTTAAAGGTGGTACTATTTCCTCTTCTGTCACCTGTTTTGGTCCTACTGTTACATGTCCAAACTCTATTCCTCTGGCGGTCTCTACTACCACGTAGTCGTCTTTATTTATATCCCACTCATCTGGATCGAAATAATAGATTTTTCCTGCCTTTTTAAACCTTACACCTACTACTGTTATCATATATTTAAACCTCCTGCATTCCTAAAAGCATTGTTTCTATAGATAATTGGTAATTAACGTTTTTATCAATATTTTGTTTTGTTTCTATTATATTATCTATTATATCATTAATTCTATCTACATTTAAATAAGATTGGTTAGATAATAGAGGAATTTTATCCCTATTTATTATAAGTTCTGAATCTCTAGCCTGTTGAAAAATCATTAAATCCCTGAACCAATAGAGGATAATATCTAATACCTCTTCATAAATATCTTTATTTTTTATAAAAAATTCTATGGAATTAAATATTTTTGCCTTATCTCCATTTACTATATCATTAATTATTTCAATAATTTCATCTCTTTTATTAAAGAATTCATCTGATTGGGAAAGCATAATAGATTTACCTATGCTTCCTTTTGTAAAATGTGCAATAAAACTAGCTTCTTCTATAGTTTTATTGTATTCTGTATTCAACAGTTCTACAATTTTTTCATTTTCCACAGGATAAAATTTGATTATTTGAGATCTAGACAATATTGTAGGTATAAGATTGTTACTATTAGAAGTTATCAAAATAATATTAATATAGGATGGAGGTTCCTCTAAGGTTTTTAACAATGCATTTTGTCCCTCCACCCTCATTTGGTGACTATCGTCTATAATTATTATCTTTCTTTTACTCTCTAATGGACCTATATTAATTTTTTTAATTAAATTATCAATTACCTTCTTCCTAATCAAGTTTTTTTCTGGCTCTATCAATTTCATGTCTGGATGATTCAAATTATCAAATTTTAGACATGAATTACATCTATTGCAAGGCTCAAAACCTTGTTCTTTGCAAAGTAAAGTCTTTGCAAAGGTTAAAGCTACCATTTTTTTACCTAAAGACTCTTCTCCTTCAAATAGATAACAATGGGATATATGGTCTTTCTCTATAGCATTTCTTAAATTTTCTATTATTCTTTCATGACCAATTATATTACTAAAATCCATCAAATTCCTCCAAAGTTATATCTTCTTAAAATCTTTCATATTTAGTATAAATATATTAGCACGGCCTACTGCTATTTCATCTTTTCCCTTATTATCATTTCTATCTTTACATTCATCTTCTATGGTTTTTATCACATCATTAACTTTTTCATCATCCACTCCTATTAAAAGAGTTGTATTCCCTGATTTTAGAAATCCTCCTGTAGAAGATAGTTTAGTAGTTCTATATTTTTTACTCATAAGACTTTTTATTACCTTTGTTGAATAATCGTCCTGAACTATAGCGATTATAAGTTTCATCTTAATTCCTCCCAATTATATCCTAATATGCTTTTCTACGTCTAAAATAAATAAGGTAGCTCCCCCAACTTTTACCTCTAATGGATAAGGTATATAGGTATCTCCTGGCATGGATACAGTTAATAAAGAAGTGGTGATATCCCTGGTTTTACAATTATCCTCTATTATCTTTATCACCTTATCAACTTTTTCATCTTCAACTCCCATTAAAAGAGTTGTGTTTCCTGATTTCAAAAACCCACCTGTAGAAGCTAATTTGGTAACTCTATATTCCTGCTCAGTAAGATCATCTATTAAACTTGGTGCATCTTGGTCTTGAACTATAGCAATTATAAGTTTCATTCTCAGTTCCTCCTTTTAAGGATATTTTCGATATGGTATATGCTTTGTTCAAATACTTCTTCTATAGATTTAGTAGCGTCTATTTCTTTTGTATTCTTTGGATACATCTTTAAAAGTTTCATATATCCGTCATATACTTCCCTATGAAAATCTAATCCTTCTTTCTCTAACCTATCCCCTCCCTTTTGTTTTGTCTTTCTATTTAAAGTAGTTACAGGATCTACATAAAAAAACAATGTTAAATCTGGTCTTATGCCTTTAATGGCAAAGTCGTTTATCATCTTTACTTCTTCTATGCCTAAATTTCTACCTATTCCTTGGTATGCTAAACTTGAAAGAATAAACCGCTCACATAATACAACTTTCCCTTCTTTAAGTGCTGGTAAAATCTTCTCCTGAACATGTTGTCCTCTAGATGCAGCATAAAGAAGTGCTTCTGTTTCAGCTGCCATATTTTTATTGTTCTCATCTAATATTATATTTCTAATCTTCTCTCCAATATGGGTTCCACCTGGTTCCCTAGTCCAAATAAAATCCAAATTTTTATCTTTTAAATAATTGACTATATGTTTCATAATGGTGCTTTTCCCAGATCCATCTGGCCCTTCTAATGTAATAAATATTCCTTTCAATACTAAGTCATTCCCTTCTTAATCTACTACTTCTATCTTTTCTTTATTATAGCCTATAAACCCTACTATTTCTATACTTTTATCTATTAAAAACCCTATATACTCTACTAATTCCTCAGTAATTATTTCTCCAGGACATATAAGGGGTACTCCTGGTGGATATGGGGTAATAAAGGAGGCAGATGTTTTCCCTATAGCCTCCTTTAGATCTAATCTTTTTTTATTGCTATAAAAAGCTTTATATATGGGCAAAACTATTTCAGGTGTTGGTATATCCATAGGAATACTATCTGTTTTTTCATAGACTATGATTTTAGCTATCTCCTTTATAGCTTCCATCAATATTCTAAAATCCCTTTCATCGTTCATCAGGCTAGCTAATGCTAGACAATATTGATAATCCTCCATTTCCAAATAAATATTATAGTTTTCTCTTAGTGCTTTACTTAACTTTGGTCCTGATATTCCATCTATTTTAAATAATATTTTGGTAATATCCTTGTCGAATATAGTTTTATCCCTTTCATCTCCAGTAAATACATATGCCCTAGAAATTTTGTCTATTTGGTTTGTCAGTTCACGGATTAATTCAATATTTTTTTTCAGTCTTAAACGTCCTTCTCCCTCCATATAGCCCCTTGCAATTTCTAAAGAGGTCATAAATAGATAAGAAGGGCTGGTAGTCTGATATAGAGAGGACATGGTCTTTATTTTTTCTATATCTACCCTATTTGAACCTACGTGAATCATAGAAGTTTGTGTAAAGCTAGGTAAAGTTTTATGAATACTTTGCACAACTATATCGGCACCTGCTTTTAAAGCAGGTGTAGGCAATTGATCTGAGAAAGCAAAATGGCTGCCATGAGCTTCATCTACTAATAATATTCTACCATATTTATGGACTATCTTTGCAATTCTTTTTATATTAGAACAGATTCCATAGTAGTTTGGATATTTTAATATTACTATTTTAATCTTTTGGTCTTTTTTTAGTTTTTCTTCTATTATATATGGGTCCACCCCTGTAAATATACCATAGCTTTTATTATAATTAGAATGAATATATTCTATATCCAATCTATTTAAAATAGCTCCATTATATATAGATTTGTGAGAATCCCTTTGGATTAGTATCTTATCGCCTGGATTGGTTATCCCTCCTAAGGCTATGTAAATACCTCCAGTAGTACCATTAATAGAATAGATAGTTTCTTTTGCACCAAAAGTCTTAGCAGCTAAAGCTTGACTCTCTTTTATGATCCCCTTCGGATCATGAAGGTTGTCCATACCAGGTATTTCAGTAATATCTATTTGAGGGATAAAATCCTCCCAACTGATTAAAGTGTTTTTACCCTTATGCCCTGGGGTATGAAAGGAGATTGGATTTTTATCCTTTAGTTTTCTCAATTCATCAAAAATTGGTGTTTCCAATAATCCTCACCTGCCAATTAAATATTTATATTAATTATATAATATTTCTAGAAAATTTTAACCCCGTAGATTATTTTACGGGGTTTAGGATTGTCTTGTTGTACATATAATTTTTTAATATCAACTTTATTATCTCTTTATAATAATCGTAGTCTTTATTAGATATAGAAGTAGTTGCTATGGCTTTAAAACACTCTTTACATAAATTTGTCCCTAGTAAATCAATATTATTCTTTCCTTTTTTATTGCAAAGTTTACAATTCATACAAACAACTCCTTGCCAACTTATTTACTAGGATTATTACCTTATTATTACATACTATTCATTTTAAATGCCTTTTGTGCTTAGCAAAGGAAAATTTAATATAAAATATTTATATTATTACCACATTTAATACATTTCCCATCCTTTATACCCTTTATTTCTCCCTTACCATATCTACAAATAAGTTGACTAGAACAATTTGGACAATAGGTATTGTTATCAATCCCCCACACGTTTCCTATATACACATGATCTAAATGATTTTTACATATCTTTTTGGCTCTAACAAGGGTATCATAGGTAGTTTCTGGTAACTTCATCTTATAAGCAGGGAAATATTTTGACAAATGAAGAGGTATGGATTTATCAATACTTCCAATCCATTGAGCTAGTCTATTTATTTCATCATCAGAACTATTTTCATCTTCTACAATTAATGTAGTTATTTCCACATGGGTTGCTTTAGACGCTAATTCAATAGTCCTTTGTACTGGGGCCAATCTACCTTTACATATTCTTTTATAATAATCATCACTTATGGATTTTAAATCTATATTCATTGCATCTATATGGGGCAATAGTTGCTTTAAAGGTTCTTCATTTATATATCCATTAGTAACCAATATATTCTTTAACCCTTGCCTTTTAGCAAGCTTAGCCATATGGTATACATATTCATAGGATATACTAGGTTCATTATAGGTATAAGCAATACCAATAGAATTTCTAGCTTTACCCAATAATATAATATCTTCATCTTCTATTTCCATGGTAAGGGATTCTTCATGGGCTATTTCCCAGTTCTGACAAAAGCTACAGGCCAAATTACATCCAAAACTTCCTATAGAAAGAATTTCTGAACCAGGATAAAAATGGTATAAAGGTTTCTTCTCTATAGGATCATAGGCATAAGAAGTAATCTTTCCATAGTTTAAAGATATTAGGGTCCCATTAACATTTTTCCTAACTTTACAAATCCCTACATTTCCATCTTGGATAGTACAGTTATGAGGACAAAGGTGACATTTTACTATATTATTTTGTTTTTTTTCATAATACATACACTCCATAATAACCCTCCTAAAAATGCCTTATTACCTCAAAGCGTTCTAGTTTAAAATCCTCAAACTCTGGTATGCCTGCTTTGTTCAGAGCAATTCTAACTTGTTCCTGTGGGGTATCCACCCCATCTAAATTAGGTAACAATAAGCCTTTTCTAAATCCTTTAGATACTATAACGCCATACTTTTTTACATCTAGCTCTTCCATAGAAGAAATGGGTTCAGGTTCCATTAATATATCTACCGAATATACTAGTTGAGGTAACTCTTCTTCCTCAACTGGATCAAAGCGTGGATCCCTTAATCCAGCACTAATAGCATTTTCAATTATTTCCATAGCCACGTTTTTCTGTGTTGGTTCTATGGTACCTATACACCCTCTTAATATTCCATCTTTTTTTATAGTTACAAAGGCTCCATTTCTATTATTTAATAATTCTTCCCTTAAATTATTAGGGATTTCTATCCTTTCCTTATGTTTTATATAATGCTCTAAACTGGCTCTAGCCAATCTTACATATTCATCTTCTTCTTTTCTAATACTAGCAATCCTTTCCTTTTCCATATGAATTAAATCATCAAATATTTTATGTTCATCTTCTTTATCTAATACTGAAAATTTAGCATTACAGTATCCTACTCCAAAGGGACCTTCATAAGATAAAATTTCTGGTTCTATCTTAAATCCATCTAAAAATCCAGAAAGTATCATAAGAGAACGCAAAGCACATTCTCCAGCCTTTTCACTTAAACTAAGATCAAAGGAAATTATGGATTTAAAATCCCCTTCATTTAAAAGTTTAACTATTTCCTTATCATATTTTTCTCCATATGGTGAATAAGAATATGGTCCTTCATTAGATAGTTTATGAGATAGATCTCCACTGGCAATAAAGGCTACCTTTTCTTCCGATTTTAATACTAGCTTTTGAATTAACTGACCAAAGGTATATAGCTCTTTAGGAGTTAATAAACCATAAGTTATGTGGACAAGTTTAAAATCTTTGTATTCCTTATCCACAAAATATAAAGGTACTAAGGCTCCATGGTCTAGTTTTAAACTAATATCAAAATCTTTTGCCAATTCTTCATCAACTTTTGCAATTGTAATATTTTCTATACCGCTTTTTTTAATAATTTCCTTTACCAATTTTAAATTGTTTTCAAACTCAAATTTTAAGTTCTTTTCCCCAAAATTTTGAAAATCCCCTTGCAGATATTTTTTTGTGGATATGGATATGGCATCTCTAAATAAAGGCCCATGGGGAGTTATGATAATAATGGTAGTCGGTTTTTTATCTTTCATATCCTTAGCTAGTTTTTTAGAGGCTTCTAAAGTCTTTAAAGCTCTTTGTTCTTGCCCCTTCCCTATTTCCTCAATAATAATAGGAGGATGAGGAAATAGATAGGCCGATAGTATTTTACCCATTTTATCACTCCTTGTTTTTAACACTTTTTTTAATCCTTTTAAAATTTGTTCATTGGGATCAAATAAAAAGCTTACTTTTCTATTACCTTCTTGAAATTCTCCAATATATACTTTTTTGCCTTTCCACTATTTGCTTCATAATTTCTCTCTACCTTTATTTTAAAGGAATCGAGAGGTAATGGCAAATATAAAAAAACAGATAAGCCTATATTTAAGCTTACCTGTTCTTTATGTTTTATATTATTCTTCTGTTTCTTCTTCTGATTCTTCTTCTCCTATTACAGGAACATCCTCTGCGTCTACGTCTTCTACTTCTTCGTCTAATTCTTCTAATTCTTCTTCTGATGTAGGTTCTACTAAACTAGCTATTACATCATCTGCTTCTCTAAATACAACTATGTCTTCGTTCTCAAATATGTCTAGTTCTGAAACAAAAACAGGAGTATTGAACCTCTACATAAGCGCCCGCCGGGCCAACGAGGCCGAAGTGGTGCGTGTCACCGCCCGGGCGGTGGTAATCGAGAAGGGGTGCCGGCGGCCCGACCGCCGGTGGACCTTCGACCGGATATGGAGCGAGGTGGTGGTGCGCGAAGGAGGCCATCGCTGGTATCCGTGGTATCTCGCGGTGCGCTCCCGGGGTGAGGAAGTACAGCTAGGCCGTTTTCTGGGTGACGAGGAGCTGGAACGGCTGGCGCGTGAGTTGTATTACTGGATCGGTCCCATGGCGGCGGAGGGGACGGCCTCATTCGGCTCCGAGCCGGCCAAGCCCGGTGCCGGCGGCAGTTGATGCAGTTGCGCATACCGCTCTGCCGCACGGGGGGAGCCGATTTCATGACCTTTCGGGGAGAGTGGCGACGGATGAATCCGAGAAAGCGACAGGTCGGGATCAGGTGGATGGTGGCGCTCGCATTGGGCCTGACGGCCGCGCCGGCGTTTGCCGAGTGGGTGCTCAACATGCCGGAGGGCGTCACCCCCACCGGCCGGGACGTCTACGGCCTGCACATGACGATCGTCTGGATCTGCGTGGCCATCGGGGTGCTCGTCTTCGGCGCCATGCTGTTCTCGATCGTGCAGCACCGGAAATCACGCGGTGTGAAGCCCGCGCAGTTTCATCACAGCACGGCCATCGAGATCGTCTGGACCGTCATCCCGCTGGCGATCCTGATCAGCATGGCCGTCCCGGCCACCAGTGTCCTGATCGACATGGAGGATACATCCGGGGCCGACATGACGGTAAAGGTGACCGGCTACCAGTGGAAGTGGGAGTACGAGTATCTCGACGAAGGCATCCGGTTCTTCAGCAATCTGGACGCCGACAGCAATGCCGCCCGCCAGATGGGGGCCGCCGTCGCTCCCAGCTCCGTCGACAACTATCTGCTCGAGGTGGACAGGCCGCTGGTGGTGCCGACGAATACCAGGATCCGCATACTGATCACGTCCAATGACGTCATTCACTCCTGGTGGGTGCCGGAGCTCGGCTGGAAGAAGGACGCCATACCCGGCTACGTGAACGCGGCCTGGACCGAGATTGACGAACCGGGTATCTA
>NZ_DATHXO010000510.1:0-1575 GCF_035459645.1 Schnuerera sp. | reverse complement strand
AATTATAGCTATAGTAGGTACAGTACTTAATAGTTTTAATATAGGTGCCATAAAGTTATATATAAATTTAGAAACACTAGATAAAATTCCTATGAAAATTGCCAAAAATGAAGAAACTAAAAAACCAATTAAACTTCTTACTAAAGAATATTTTATTATATTAAAAAAGCTTGGATCTTTAACGGTATATATTAGACTAATAATAGTACTTTTAATTGTAGGAAATATTATTTCATTGTCTATAATTTTAGATAATAGTACCCAAATACCTATTATTATAATCTTTGACATAATAGATAATTTTCTATCTTTCAAAATAAATCTCTTCATCAGGAAGTTTTCCTCCTATAAAGTCTGGTGAAAAATCCATAATGGCCTCAAAATAAATTTGATATTCCCTCTTGCTATTATTAATGGGAAAAGAACCTATATTAATTCTTTCTATTCCTTCCACTATAGTTTCTTTTTTTACTCCTAATTCTAATTCTTCTGCATAATCTCCTAATTTTTCTGGATTATCTTTCGCCCACTGGATACTTTCTTCATATATGTTGATAAATTCTTTAACAAAATCTGGGTTGTTTTCAATTAGATCTGCTTTGATTATTAAACTAGCTTGAGGATAACCTTTATCAGCTCCAGTAATCTTACTCCACTCCTCATTTAAGTCATATATTATTCTAGTATTCTCTTTTTTCATCATTACATTAGTTGCTAAAGGCTCTGCCAAAAGAGCTATGTCAGCTTTACCACTTATAAATATAGGCCCCACATCAGAGGCTGCATTTAAATAGGTGATTTTTAGATCTTCATCTGGAATTATTCCATTTTCTGAAAGAATAAGTCTCAGCACTAAATCTGGAGTAAGCCCTTTTCCAAAAGAGTATATCTCCTTGTTTTTTAGTTCCTGAAAATCTTTAATATCTTCTGTACTGGCTAAATATAAAGTTCCCCAGGAGGAAGTTCCTGCTAGTTTATAGGATAAACCTTTATTAAAAGCTTGAGCTGCTAAATTTGATGGAACAATTGCAATATCGGCCTCTTCTTTTAATATTTGAGTTATTAATAAATCAGGAGATTTTTGTATTTCATAACTAATAGAAATATTTTCATCAATGGTAGGAGCTTCTTTCATAAGTTTAACAACAGTTAAAGCTGGAATTCCTTCCCTAAAACAAAAATTAATAGTTTCAGGTTCTTTAACTTCCTTAGTTACACAACTAGTAATTAGTAAAAATATTATCATTAAATATAATAAACACAATAATTTTTTGTTCATTTTTATACACCCCTTATAAATTTAACAAATTATATAGCAATTACATTAATATAATTTAAATTTTTACAAAACCTCTAAGTATAAAAAATACCTAGAGGTTTTATAATTATGGTTTTTTAGGTGTTATGTTCATTTCCCAAGCGTGATGATCTGTATGGAGTAAACTATGGGAACGATGAGATAAAGGTTTTTGAAGATAGTCTTCATAACATTTGATTACTGATGGATTCTCATGAGAAAAACGAATATGATTTATTTTATCTAAACCATATAGCACATCAGCTCGTTCACCAGCT
>NZ_DATHXO010000509.1:0-1686 GCF_035459645.1 Schnuerera sp. | reverse complement strand
TTCTACTATCAGAATTTACATTGTTAGATATTAATATCTTTATACTCTTTTGCTTTATTGCATATAATAACCGGTTGATACCACCAAGCTCAATTCCAGCGTTCCCTTCATATATAGTCTCTTTGTTGTCTGACCCTTCTGGATAATCAAATTCCTTCTCATCAGTATTCACTATTATATAATCATTAGTAGCTTCACCAAAATATATCTCCGGTCTATTGATTTCCAAATCCACATCTGTAACAGGCGGAATATTTTTTACTAATAATTCAGGTTGACCATTTTCTGTTACAGCATTTACTGGAGACAAAGCAATGCCATATCCATGAGTATATTTTAAATGTTTATTGATCCAAGTTTTAGTTTGAAGATTCCTTTGTTCTAATTCTCTAGCAGCTAAAAACACTTGAGTATACATTCCATCAATATTATACCTATCTATGTCTACACTATTAAAAGAATAATAAAGTCGTATAGCTTGTAGCTGATTATATACCTGAGTTATAGGCCTATAGTCATTAATTCTAATATTATTTACTATCTCTTCATTTTTACTCAAATCTTCTTTAGTTAGATCTTGTTCTACAGGAAACTCCCTTTCTTCCACCATATCTAATCCATAAGCCTTTTGGGTATAATCTATATTATATTCTAAATATTTTCGTTCCTTAGATATTTCATTAGGTTCTACTATAAATCTCTGAACAACAACACTTCCAACATTCCCTATTATAGAAATAGCTAATAATAGTAATGGTCCTATCAAAGCCCTCTTTATATTCTTTTTCATAATTCCATATAAGAATATAAAAGCAGAAACTATTGAAACTACAGCCATAATTCTATAAACCCACAACATTACATTAACATCTGTAAAGCTGGCTCCATAGGCAACGCCCCTTGGAGAATATAGCAATTCATAAGTATTAATATAATAATTGATACCTAAAATTATAAATACTAAAAAACCAAGGATTCCAATTCTAAATAAAACATTTTTAACAGATTCTCTATTAAAAAATTTATTAATACTATTTCCTACTGGTCTACCATCCATATCAAATATATTTTGTTTTTGGTAAGTGTCTCCAGTTGACCTTCTAAAAGTAAATAAAATTATATAAAGACCAATGGTTAATACTATCAACATCAGCAATATTAAAAATAGTAAACTGATTATTTCTTTGATTAGTGGTAGACTAAATATATAAAAGGATAAATCCTTATTAAATATTGGATCTGCTAAATTGAAATTTGTACTATTTGTAAATTGCAATATACTAAACCATAGATTACCTGCAAATACAGCAGAAACAAATACTGAAATTAAAGCAGATGCCAAACCTAATACTAAATTGAGCCTTTTCTCCCCTTTTTTTGGTGGACTTACTTGTATTTCCTTATAATAACTTTCTTTAATGTATATTAAATAAAAATATATTACACCAAAAAGTATTATAAATGTAGGTATTCCAATTTTAAACTGGGTGAAGACCCTTGTTAAAAACGATTTAGTATATCCTAAATCATTGAACCATTGATAATCAGTAATGAAATCTATTATAGCAGTAAAAGAATTTGCTATAATCAATACTAAAATGATAACGGCACCTATTAAATAACCCTTTCTTTTCTTCAAAAAAACACTCCTTCCAAATAAAACTATTATTATACGATTATATCATA
>NZ_DATHXO010000508.1:0-2244 GCF_035459645.1 Schnuerera sp. | reverse complement strand
ATAACGAAAAAATCTAATACCATTCGTAATAAACTATTTAGTTTGGAAAAATATAAAAATTCTAATTTTATCTTCTCATTTATTAGCTTTAAAGATGAAGTTGATACTCATAATATAATAAAAGAATCTCTTTCTTCTGGTAAAAGAATTGGAGTACCTATTACTATTCCTAAAGAAAGACAATTGATAGTTTCTGAAATAATGGATTTTGATAATGAACTAGAAATTGGTTTTTATAATATTTTAAGTCCAAAAAAAGAATATATTAGGGAAACCTCCCCAAAACTAATCGATATTGTACTAGTTCCAGGTCTTGTTTTTACCCCTGAAGGCTATAGAATAGGTTATGGAGGAGGATATTATGACAGATTTTTTAATAAAAATCCAGAAGTATTAAAAATAGGACTTTGCTATGAAATGCAAATAGCTCCTCAGGTACCTACAGATATCTATGATATACCTGTGGATTACATCATTACTGAGGAAAGAATAATCCATTGCTAATATATTCTATTAATTATAAAAAAATGTTATAATTAATATTGGTAATGAAATTATATTTTAGGAGGAATTTAGATGATTAGAACTGTGGGTACTACAGTAAGAGGCATTAGAGCTCCTATAGTAAAAAAAGGGGACGACTTAATTGATATTGTTGTAGAATCCGTATTAAAAGCGGCAGAATATGAAGACTTTGATATTAATGATAAAGATATAATTGGAATTACAGAATCACTAGTTGCAAGAGCACAAGGTAACTATGCTACAGCTGAAGATATTGCAGAAGATATTAATAATAAATTTCCAGAAGATATAGGAATTATATTCCCCATACTTAGTAGGAATAGATTTTCTATTATTCTAAAGGGTATAGCTTTAACTGGAAAAAAAATATATTTATTTCTTAATTATCCTTCTGATGAAGTTGGAAACAGACTTATGGATATAGATAAAATGTATAAACTTAAAATAAATCCTTATACTGATACTTTAAGTGAAAGTGAGTATAGAAAGTTATTTGGAGAAAATGTTTGCCATCCATTTACAGGAATAGACTATGTAAAATTATATAAGGACTTAACTGTTAATAATGATGTTGAAATATACCTTACAAATGATCCTACTTTAGTGCTAAATTATACTAAGGATGTTTTAGTTGCAAATATCCATGAAAGAGATAGGACTAAACGAATTTTGAAAGAAACAGGTGCAAATAAAGTAATTGGATTAGATGATTTATTAACAGAGCCTATAAATAACAAAGGATATAATCCAGATTATGGTCTATTAGGTTCCAACCTAGCAACTGAAACGGAAATTAAATTATTCCCAAGAGATTCTAAATATTATGTAGAACAAATACAAAAGAAAATAAAGAAAATAACAGGTAAAGTAGTAGAAGTAATGGTATATGGTGATGGTGCATTTAAAGACCCTGTAGGTAAAATTTGGGAACTAGCAGATCCTATTGTATCACCAGGTTATACCTCTGGTTTAGAAGGAACTCCTAATGAGATTAAACTAAAATATTTAGCAGATACAGAATTAAAAAATCTTGAAGGAAAAGAAGCAGCAGAAGCAATTAAAGAAAAAATAAATAGCAAAGATGTAGATTTAATTGGTCATGAAGAATCTTTGGGTACAACTCCTAGAAGATTAACGGATTTACTAGGAAGTCTATGTGACTTAACCAGCGGTAGTGGAGATAAAGGAACCCCTATAGTGCTTATACAAGGTTATTTTGATAATTATGCTACAGAATAACAAGATATAAGTGAAAAGTTGAATTTTGTATAGTAACTGCCATCTTATAGATGGCAGGGATTCTTCACTTCGTTCAGAATGACAAGAAAAGAAACAGAATGAGAGAAAAGAAACAAAGTGAAAGAAAAGAAACAAAGTGAGAGAAAAGAAACAAAGTGAGAGAAAAGAAACAGAGTGAGAGAAAAGGAACAGAGTGAGAGAAAAGGAACAGAGTGAGAGAAAAGAAACAGAGTGAGGAATAAGGATGTAGCTTAAATTTGACACCCTCCCCTCACCCTAAGCTTCTCTGTCATCCTGAGCTTCTCTGTCATCCTGAGCGTTAGCGAAGGATCTCGTTTTTATTTATTGTTTAATGAAATACCTTTCCGTTTATGTTGTTTTACTATATATTTTCCTAAAACTGTCTTTACTACAGCTGCTATTGGTACTGCAAATAACATGCCCCATATCCCAAAAAACCCTCCACCAACTAAAATAGAG
>NZ_DATHXO010000507.1:0-1554 GCF_035459645.1 Schnuerera sp. | reverse complement strand
AATGATATATTTCAATCGGTTAAATCTATATCAAAATACCTCTTACTTGCTCTTAGGAATGCCAGTATATTCCCATTATTACTTTCTGGCAATGTTTCAAAATGCTCTGTTACTGCTTTATCCCATTCTTCTTTTGTTACATCATAGTTTTTAATTTCTCCTATACAATCAAGGATATAATAGTAATCCCTTCTCTTGACCCTCATATGCTTTGTTCCTTTATAGGCTTTAAATATTTCTTTATAGATAGAAATAAAGTCATCTTCTTCAGGAAGATGTATAATATCAGTATCATTAAATTCAGTCTCATTATACTTAGTATCATTAGGTGAAAGATTTTTTCCTTCTTGACTGAAAGGTTCTTTCTCTCTTGACTGAAAGATTTTTTCTGTCCGTGTGTTTTCAACGCTTATAGCTGTTAAGTATATCAAATTAGGCTTATTTAGCCCTTGCCTTTCTTCTTCTATTAATCCATATTTGATTAATTGGTTTATTGCTTTCCTTGCTGTTGGTATACTGCAACCTAACATTTCTGCCATATTCTCTCTTGTGTAAATTAAATAGACTTCCCCTCTTTCATTAATCCAATTATTTGCTAGGCTTAAATCGTGCCTATCTCTTAGTAGTGAATATAGTACTCTTGCGTCATTTGATAACTTTTTAAACTTTCTTTCAAATAAAAACTTAGGCATCTGGTAAAATCTATTATTAATAATAAGTTCTTTTGTATATCTTCTCATTTTCATTTTAATCCCTCCTAGAATTATGTTCCAAATAGTGGTAATCCCTACTTTCTAGGATTTTCAGGAAACAGGAGCTACCTGCTGTCCCACTATTACAAATAAAATAAGCCGATAGATTTCTCTACCGACTTACTCCCAACTGCCTTTTTATATTGTCGTTTGATATATCCTTGTATTGTACTACATATTTCTACTCATTACCATTATATCATATGTTTTATGGTTGCCAGTCCCAATCTTGTCCCAATCTTGTCCCAAATTGTCTGACAATTTCATTTGCATATAATACTTGTGATGTGTAACTAATCTAAATTAAACTTTTGTCCGCAACCTTGGCAATAATTAGGCACTATTTCATCTTTCCAGTACATTTTATTGCATGTCGGACATAAATAATGACTTGAATATCTTCCAGCTTTGTTTATAAGTTTTACTGGTATTTGCTTTTCTATAGCTGCTATTGCCCTATCTATTGAATATAAAGAATACTGGTTGTGTCCTCTTTCCCCAAACACACCTTTCATATCATTTAAAGTTTCTATAACTTCCCTATCTTTCATTTTAATTCACCCTTTCCTATTACACATAATAAACATTAGATACACCTAATACTTGTTATGTTCAGCTAATCTTCAATATCTCCATATTCAAAACGGTCATAATCATTTTGTTCTCCTTTCTTAGTTCGCATAAATAACATATTGTTCATTCTAAACTTTAAACGTACTTAATACATTGAGAATACCCTTCTGAATTTCATCTACAACATCTTCTATTATGTCATCTAAATCTATTTCATCAATTACTCCTT
>NZ_DATHXO010000506.1:0-2773 GCF_035459645.1 Schnuerera sp. | reverse complement strand
TAGTATGGTAGTAATGACTGGAGCAGGTATGGATACGGAAAGTAATATTCCAGATTTTAGGTCTAAAGATGGATTATGGTATAAGATGGATCCTGCAAAAGTAGCTACCATAGAAGCCTTACATCAAAATTATCCGTTATTCCATGAATTTTATTCTGCTAGAATTAAAAATATGGGGAATATTAAACCACATAAAGGTCATTATGTATTAGCGGAATTAGAAAAACGAGGATATATAAAAAGTTTGGCTACTCAAAATATTTCAGGATTACATGCTATGGCAGGAAGCAAAAAAGTTTATGAACTTCATGGAAATATAAGGGATATAAGATGTAATGAATGTCATACAAGCCATTCTATTGAAGAATTTTTAGATAAGAAAAACTGTAATAACTGTGGAAAGAATGCTTTAAGACCAGGAATAGTTTTATTTGGTGAAATGTTGCCTACCAACACTTGGCAACGTGCCATGGAAGATGTAAAGAATTCGGATGTTTTAATGGTTATAGGAACTAGCTTACAAGTATATCCAGTAAACCAAATGCCCTATATGACTAGAGGGAAAACAGTATATATTAATAAGGAACCTGCTGAGGGATACGATTTTGATATAGAGATTATAGGTAAAGCAGGAGAGATTTTAGCTAAATTAAAGGAAATATTATTATAAAATAACCTATATTATATAAAAAAGGTAGTAGATTATTAATAATCTACTGCCTTTTTATATTGGGAGTATAATTAATGAAAACCTATGTTACCTATAGTTCTACAGTGTTTCTCCACTTTTTTCAAAATACTATATCCTACTAATACACCAAAAATCATAAATCCTGTTAAAATCAATATCTCCGTCTTTAGCGGAAGCAAAGTATTTGTATCTAGCAAAATTCCTCTTATGGCATCATATCCATAAGTTAATGGTAAAGACAGAGATATAGCCATTATTGCTCTTGGCAATACTGTAACTGGAAAGGATTCACCAGACAACATGGTTAAGGAAAAACTGGTAATATCTATTATATTGTTAGCATTATTTGTAATTAATACTAATGAGGCTATTCCAAATCCTAACCCATATAAAGCTATTAGCATAGGTATAAGAGTAGCCACTGCAGGGAGCACACCTTTGCCAATATTAAATCCAAACATAATCCATATGATAAAGGCAACAGTTAAGGCATTTATAGTAGTAATTATTAATGAGAAAATAGATCTACCTATTAGCTGTATCCAAAGTGGTATAGGTGTCAGCCAATTAGATTCAATTACTCCTGCATCCATTTCATTTTTTAAGGAGAATCCCATACCCCATAATACTGAACTAACAAAGCCTCCTGCGATACTTCCAATAACTAAGAAGGCCATATAGTCAGTGGTTCCTGCGTATTGGCTAAAACCAATATTTTCACCTTTTATTTGGAAAGCTTTAGATAAAAAATATACAGGGGTAATCCATATAATAGGTTCAACTATTCTAAAAATGGCATTAGCTGGATATCTAATGAATATCTTTGCATCTTTTTTTATAATAGCCATCATGGCTAGTAGATAAGCTTTTATTTTCATTATATTTTCCTCCAATCTCAAACTAATAATGGCCTAAGGAACCAGAATCTTTTGCTTTTCTTTGAGTATAGAAAAAGGATAGTATACCAAGAATCATAAGAATGGTACCAGAGCAAATTAAATAAATTATTTCTTTATTTATCTGTCCAATTGTAGCTCCAGAGGAAATAACTGCTCTTAGTGCATTTATACTGTGAGTCATCGGAATGACTTGGGAGATTTTTTTCATCCAATTAGGTAGTACTGCCAATGGATAAGTAATTCCACAAAAGATAGTCATTATACCTCGAACTAAAAAAACCATTGAATTTGCTTCTTTAACCCATAGAATCAGAGAAGCAAAGATAAATCCAATTCCATATACGGCAGGTATTGATATTAAAATAATTAATAATGCTAGCAGAGGATTTCCAACAAATTTAAAATTATAAAATATTTTATATTCAATAATTGAAACTACAATATAAATAATACTGATTAATAATTGAAAAACAGAATATCCAAATAATATGCTAATTTTAGGTATAGGGCATAGCCAATTTGATTCTAAAGTACCCCTCATTTGTTCAACTCTTAAACTAGAACCGAAGGACCAAAGCATAGTATTAATCCACATCCATATAGTGGTTCCAATTAACATATAAGTAGTATAATCTGTAGTTCCTGTAATAGATTGAAACTGAGCTAAAGAATTATATCCAGTACCAGATAATGCTTTAGCAGTAAATAGATATCCAAAAGGGAAGATAACTGGCCATATTAACAATGGTATAAACCAGGATGGATATCTTAGCATTATCCTCCATTCTTTTTTGAACACTGTGTACATTGGTAATAAAAAGTCCATTTAAATATCCTCCTATTCTCTTAATGATTTTCCTGTAAGACTAATGAAAACATCTTCTAAAGTAGGTTCTTCCACCCTAAAGTTGATAATTTTAATATCAGATGAAATAATATTTGATATTAAACTACTTATGGAATCAGAACCATTAGCAATATGAATTTTTACTTCCCACATTTGGTTTATATCGTTGAATTTTGAGTTAATATTTTCAACAGAATGAACTTTCCTGATTTTTCCTAAAGTATTATCATTCCAATTGCTTAATTCTAGTGCCACTATATTGGTTTTGTTTAAATCATTCTTTAGATTATAAGGAGTATCCATAGCAATGATTTTGCCATGATCGATAATGGCAAT
>NZ_DATHXO010000505.1:0-2794 GCF_035459645.1 Schnuerera sp. | reverse complement strand
ATGAAATACATCAACCTAAAGTATGAAAGTATAAAAAAAGCTTCTCATACTAAAGTATGAGAAGCCATATTACATCATATTTATAAGAGATTTTAGTTTATGCATCTGCCTGTTCTTTAAGCAATGTACTAATAAGTTCTGCACGACTTGATACGTCATATTTGGAATAGATATTACGCACATGGGTCTTGACTGTACTCTCACTTATAAAAAGCATCTCAGCAATTCCCCGATTTGATTTACCTGATAAAATTAATTGGAGAACCTCATTTTCTCTTTCAGTAAGAGGCGCCAACATTTTTGTTTTCTGAATAATATTCATTTGTTCCGATTTGCTCATACCATCATAAACTACAAGATAAGCATGATTTTTAATTAATTTCGTAAGTTGACGATTCAGAGGTGGTAAAATAATGAGTGTTATACATACTACCACTAGAGCCATAACAGCAACTTCTGCATTAGGCAATTGTATTGAGGTAACCCCTATTCCAATCATATCACCACAGAGAACTCCAAATACATTGGCAGCAAGACCAATACCAAAGACCTTAACAGGATTCTTAGCATAATCTAACATTTCACCAATTATACTCCACCAAAATAAATCAAAAATACCACAAGCTCCTAACATCAATGTGTTGACAACAATATAATCATAAACTCCCCGTCCTAAATACATAAAACTAATAAACGAAGCCATAATCATTGCCATCCCAATATATAAAATCTGTGATCCTTTGATTTTATTAGGTAGGTTCCGCATAAGTATGAGGGCAACAATATAAGGGACAGCCCAATACCAGCTTACTAAACCAATTAAATGTTCAAAAGCAGGGTTTATGACTTGATACATAAGACCAGAATTAATAGTAATAGTACCAACAAATAGAAACAACATTACAAGCGACTTTTGAATACTTCTGGACTCTTTGCCTTCCTTTTCTTCTATCCGTATTTTATTTGTTTCAGTTGGAAGTACCCAAATACACAACATACCACCAACAAGACAAAACATAGACATAATAAGTCCTATAAAGGGAGATATATTAATTGCTACCACATTGATAAATATCATGGCAATATTGGAATAGATCAATACATCCGCACAGGTTTTAATCCGTTGGTTTTTAGGTGTAAATATCTTGAGAAAATATCCCCACGAAGCCACAGCACAGCCTCCAGCATACCCACTAACAATCAACCCAATAGCCCACAAATTGCTTATACTAAAAAAGAAAGGTATAGTTGCAATAAGGCACACTCCCATGCTGCTAAGCATAGTGCGCCTTGCCACAATTGGAGATTTAACTACTAAACCACAAGAAAAAAGTCCTATAAAATGCGCTATAATAGCAGACAATATATACCCAGAAGGATTATAATCATAATAGTCAATAAGACTATACAGAACCTGGCCTTCGAAAACAAATGATAATAAGTAAGCAAATAGTAAGGCAAAACCGCTAGTAGATAAGCTACGCCTATTGGTCGTGTTTAGCATATTTATGTAGTCACCGCCTGTACAGATATTTCAATCAGTTAAAAATATTTCTTAAATTGTATTCATTAACAAGTTAAACTTTCTAATTCATTAGTTATATGAGTATTAATAATATATTAGCACAAAATTATAAACTATGTAAATCATTATTTACATAGTTTTATTTCATCTTTTAGATAAAGGTCAAATCTCATTTTATTTGCAATATTTAATATTTTTTGCTATCTCCTTTAAGCTTGTTTCAACATTTGTAATTTTAAATTTTTCCTGATTATTAGCATATCCTTTGATACCAAAGAATATCATTTCAGCCCCTATTACACTAAAAAACTTTACCTAGTAGGAAAAATGTAGGCAATGTAAAAGGTGGCTCGCTATCAAGTCCTACAGGAAGTATTAATGGATAGTTACTAAAAATTTGTCCCCCATATAAATCAACAAATGGGGGAGTGGAATAAACCGTAAGACCTTCTGCTGTCCATTCTGGTGTATCTGTATCTTCCCATATCATTCTGTTGAGGCCCCACCATTGGTGAATAATTTCATGAGCTAATATTTCTTTACCTACTGCACCTTTGATGGGATCAGTAAGTAAATATATGGAAATGAGGTTTCGCTCATATTGCTTACACTAACTTACCCTTTTTAATCCAGCTGGTTATCAAATATTTTTTAATTACCTATTGACAATTCTTAGCTGGACTGTTTTTAATTTTTTTAACTCCTTATATATCTTTTTTACAATATAAAATACATAGCTGTAGTATTCTTTGTATTTTTCATACATCTATATTTCATCTAATCCCATTTTTATGAATTCCTTTACATTTTCATCATAGTTATACTTTTCAAATTCAATATTATAAATTGCTCCTTCTGACCAAATTACATCAAAAGATTTTTCTTGAAAATTCAAGTTTTCCATCAAAGACCTTTTTGTCACAACTCGATTACTTAAGTTTTTCCTATCAATTTTTTCTTGCAATTTATTTAAAAACTCTTGAAGCACATCTATAGCTATTATTTGTATTTTTTGCAAGAACCATTGTCTGTGCTCCTGTTTCGCAACCAATATCAAGTATCCTGGCAGTCTCTCTTAACTCAGGATATACAAAATTTACACAAGACCCTTCTTGTAAGCATTCACCGTCACGGGAAAACAATATTTTATTTCCTTTCTTTAATTTGATTTCCACATCGTAATACATATACTATTTCTCTCCAGAACCAAATATAATCTTTACTTCACATATTTATTATTGATACATTTAATATTAGTTGCGTTTTTAA
>NZ_DATHXO010000504.1:0-1523 GCF_035459645.1 Schnuerera sp. | reverse complement strand
ATAAAAATCTTTAAATCTTTTATCTTTTCCTCGTTTGCTTCCCAATCAAATGCAAACTCCATATAACACCCTCCTTTTGCCATAATTTAAAGAAGTAAATTGAAGCCTAAATGTTTAAATAATTAAAGTTTTACAAATATTTATCCTAAAAATATCGCATTTGTATAAAATAACATTTTATATATAATAACCTTAAAATACTACTAATTCAATGTTATTTTATTTGTTTATATTTGTCAATGTTAATAATGCCTAAGATAAAAAATAACAAATCGACCTAAATTTTACTAGACTTGAATCGTCTATTAGGTCGATTTGTTATAAATCTTTTAATCATTAAAATCTTGTTTATTCAATTAATATATTAGGTATGCTAAAATATCCCTCTCTCCCAAATATAATATTTTCTCTACTTATTCGAGTATAAACTCCTGCAAACCTCCCATTATACATATATACACCTATATTAAGCTTAAAATCTCTAACTTTAAGTTCCCCATCTTCAAATTGAACAAAGGGTCTGGTATAAGGATCTATAAATTCTTGAAAAAGATAATCTTTGTTCCAACATTTAGTCAATACCTTTTCCCATTTCTCATAGGAAAAATCTCTACCAGCATTAACTCCTTGAGAAGCAAAGGAATCTATTGGCTTTATTATATATTGGTCTTTATTGTTTAAAACTTTTTCAAATATCCTTTCATCTCCACCAAATTCTTCCGTAATAGGTATATGATTTTCTACAAGTTGTCTTTCTTCTTCCGATAGAAAGGATAAGGTCTCTTCATCATGTAATATTTTAAATATAATCTTATTATGCATTATTTGGGACCTTAAAGAACCTATTACACAAACTGCTCCTTCTTTATAAGCTTCTATCAAATCAGGTATTTCCTCAGCCTTCTCAATAAATTCTACTGTTACTATCCTTCTGTAGATAAGGTCTATTCTCATATCTTCATAATATAATTTTCCATCTTTATACTTTAAATCCCTTGGATCTGCAATTACCGCATTATATCCTTTTTTAATATAGGCCTTTTTAAATGTTTCAAACTCAGCTGTTATTCCAGTTTCTGTGAAATCAACAATGGCTATATTGGGTTTATCCACTTTTTTATTAAATTTACTATATGTTTTTAAGCTTTCATCAACCCAACTATCGATTAATTCAAAATAGGAAATATTATATTTTTCCTTCATTATTTTCATAGATTCTGTTTCTAAAAGTATATTGGAAAAAATATTGTCTTCATTCATCCCAGAGGTGCCATCTGTATTTACCTCTATAAACTTAAATATATCCTCTCCCCCATAAAAAAGGTCAAACCTTCCTATGGGGATATTTGTATC
This sequence comes from Schnuerera sp., assembly GCF_035459645.1. Lineage (NCBI taxonomy): Bacteria > Bacillati > Bacillota > Tissierellia > Tissierellales > Tepidimicrobiaceae > Schnuerera > Schnuerera sp. The sequence continues at coordinate 170 of NZ_DATHXO010000504.1, read as the reverse complement.
ATAACCTGGATCTGTCAATATAAGTTCTTCTAGCAACTTTGGATATTTGAATTTCTTTCTATACTCTGACGACTCCAGATACTTTTTTGTTACTTTATTAGCTATAGACATTAAAGTTCTTCCTATCCTATTAAAAGTTTCTATATCCTCTTCAGTAAAAAACATTGGCT
>NZ_DATHXO010000503.1:0-3015 GCF_035459645.1 Schnuerera sp. | reverse complement strand
ATTAGTAATGTAACTACACCTATTAGAAATGTAAAATAATGAATGAGGTGTTAACAAATTGGAAAAAGAACTTTTCAATGAATTAATTGAATATATAAAGAGAAACAAAGGGAAATTCTTAGGAGGTTTTTTGGGATTTATAATCGGAGTATTTGTACTGATAATAGGATTTTTTAAAACTATATTTATAGTCTTTTGTACCTGCATTGGATTTATAATTGGAAGTAAATCTTATGGAATAGAAGATATGAAGAGAATAATTAAAAAACTTTTTTCACCAACAAATAGAATATAATATAAAAAATTAAAGAAACTAAGATATATTAGGGAGGGCAGAAATGAGTAGAAGATATGCAAGAGAGTCTACAATGAAGTTGTTATATCAAATGGAAATCCATTCAGATTTTTCTAACAACATAATTGATGTTTTTTTTGAAAATAATAAATTTAGTTTAGGTGAAAAAGAATATATTGAAGATGCTATATATACTATAATTGATAATTTGAAATCAATAGACATGAATATAAAGGATAATATTAAAGGTTGGGAAATATATAGGTTAGCAAAAATAGATTTGTGTATTCTTAGGATAGCTATATATGAAATTATATATAGAGAAGATATACCAGTTGAAGTTTCTATTAATGAAGCTATAGAAGTCGCAAAAACATATAGCACTGATGTGTCTTCAAAGTTTATTAATGGAGTGTTAGGCGGATTTGTTAGGAGAAAAAATAAAAATGACTAATAAATACTTTGTTGGGATAGATACATCTGCATATACTACTTCGGTAGCAGTAATTGATAATGAAGATAAGATTATTATAAATTCAAAAAAAATATTGAAAGTGAAAAAAGGTCATTTAGGATTAAGGCAACAAGAAGCTGTTTTTCAGCATGTAAATAATTTACCTAAACTGATTGAAAAGATGGCAACGGAGATTGATATTAATAAAATAGATACTATATCTTGTAGTAATCAACCAAGAAGGATAGAAGGATCTTATATGCCTGTTTTTGTAGTTGGTAAGGGACAGGCATTTATTTTATCTAAAGTTCTTGATACTCAATATAGGGAATACAGCCACCAAGAAGGACATATAGGCGCCGGGGTAGTGAATAATCAGCTAAGAAATTGTAAAAAGTTTTTAAGTTTTCATATTTCTGGAGGAACAACAGAATTACTGTTAGTATCTAATCAGGATGAGCAAATGTCTGTTAAAATCATTGGAGGAACTTTGGATTTGAGCATAGGCCAATTAATTGATAGAATTGGTATTGCGTTAGGATTATCTTTTCCTTGTGGTGCAGAAATGGATAAATTATCACAAGATGGGGATGTTCTTAGTTTAAATATACCTATTAGTATAAAGGGAAAAACCTGGTTTAATTTATCTGGTTTGGAAAATTATTTTAAGAATTTATTAAAAAATGATTCATATAGTATTGAAGATATATTAGCTACATTGTTTAATACTATCTCTCTAATAACTTATAAAGTCATTATAAATAGTCGTGTTGAATATGGAATAGACAATATTTTAATTACTGGCGGTGTTTCAGCCAATAAAAATTTAAGAAAGAATTTGTCTAAAAAGCTTGAGAAGCAAGGCATAAATTCGGTTTTCCCTAAAATTGCTTTATGTACAGACAATGGGGTTGGTATAGCATATTTGGGAAAAGAAAAATATTTAGTAGGTGATTGATATGAAATCTAAACCTTTAAAAGTAAGTGAGATTAATCAGTATATTAAAAGAATATTTGCTGGCGATTGGCTACTTTCTGATATTAGAGTTGAAGGCGAAATTTCAAACTTTAAACACCATTATAGTGGGCATATGTATTTTTCCTTAAAAGATGATAAAGGAAAATTGAAATGTGTAATGTTCAGAAACGATAATAAACAAGTAAATTTTAAATTAAGAGATGGTATCAAGATAATTGCTACAGGGTATATTTCTGTATATGAAAAAGAAGGTGATTATCAGCTTTATGTAAAACATATTGAGGAAAGTGGAGTGGGAGATTTATTTGCAGCTTTTGAGGAACTAAAGGAAAAATTAAAAAAAGAGGGCTTATTTGATGAAGAAGATAAAAAAGAATTACCATTTCTGCCTAAAAGGATTGGTGTAGTTACTTCTTCTACTGGAGCAGCCATAAAAGATATAATAACAGTAATAAAAAGAAGATTGCCGATGGCAGATATAGTTATTTATCCAGTGTTAGTACAAGGCGTACAAGCTCCCAAAGAAATATGTGAAGGATTAAAATTTCTAGATAATAAAGAAGATATTGATGTCATTATAACAGGTAGAGGTGGCGGCTCTATTGAAGAATTATTCGCTTTCAATCATGAAAATGTAGCTAGGACAATATATAGTATGAAGACTCCAGTAGTATCCGCAGTGGGACATGAAACAGATTTTACTATAGCAGATTTTGTTGCAGATCTAAGAGCAGCAACGCCCTCTGCTGCAGCAGAGATAGTTACTCCAGAACAAGAGAAGCTAGATAGGAATTTGGAACAAAACTTTAATCAATTATGTAATTCTATTAATAATATTATAAATGATAATACTATTAAATTAAATTATATAAAAAGAAGCTTAGATTTTTATAATCCTATTTATCAATTAAAAGACAAAGCACAGCAACAAGACAATCTTTTCAAAAATCTTCTTCTTATTATGGAAACAAAATTAGAGAACAATAAGAATAAAATTCAGAATATGCTAAATAACCTTAACTATTTAAATCCAATCACCTCTTTAGATAGAGGATATGGCATCATATTAGATAGGAAGGATAATATGGTTACAACCGTAGAGGGTATATCTATTGAGGATGAGTTAAAATTATTGATTAAAGATGGTATGATTAAAGTAAAAGTGGTTAAAATTAGCAAAGGAGAGTTTTATAATGAAAAATAATAAAATGACTTATGAAGAAGCTATAAATGAATTAGAGAAAATAATTGAAGAATTGGAGGATGAGGATTTAACTTTAAAGAGTT
>NZ_DATHXO010000502.1:0-2334 GCF_035459645.1 Schnuerera sp. | reverse complement strand
ATTATCAATATAAACATTAACCATGGATTTAGCACCATTGATTACCTTTGCTATTTCCTTTTGTGTTGTATCTGGATTCTTTTCTATATGTTGTAATAGTAATAACTCTTTTAATTCTGATGTAGGACTAAAAAATTTCATATTTTCTCCTCTTTTCCGTTCATTGTCTGAATGATTATAGTCTAACATATATTGTTCGTTTTGTAAATAGTTATTTCGACAAAAGATAAGATTCCTCGTTTCACTCGGAATGACAGTGTGAGGTGCATTCAGAATGACAAGAGTGAGTTCTCAAGATGACAAAAAATCCCGCCTATAAAAAGCGGGTATGTATTAAAATATATATTAATTTTTCGTTGTGTCATTGGTGTGTCAATTGTGTGTCAAAATTGGGTTTTTCGCCTCTCTTGCCAATTTTATTTGGCTATTTCAAGCCATTTATAGAGTATCATACTGGTTTTGAAGACCAGAGGGCACACCAGCACCCATCTACCCCCATGATGTAGTTGTAATAATTGATACTAGTATAGTATAGCATATTTTTGTTTCATGTCAAGGGGTGTTATTTTTCATAATTTTATGTTTTCTAGAGAAGTCAAACATATGTGACACGACCCCTGAAAAATTATATCTGAATAATGCTGTGGTTTTTTCAAATTGCTAATAATTATTTTGTCAAGGAGGAAAGCGATAGCGATCCTTGATTAAATGTAATCTTAGCAATCATAAGAAACAGAAGAACACTCAATATAATATTAATAAACTCCATCCAGCACCACCTAACATAATTTATAATTATCTTTGTTACATAAAATTGATGAACCATAAAATTACTGATGTTTATCAATTAATAATATTATATCATTTAATACTTATATTATTACATAAAGTATATCAACTTCTATTTCATTAGTTAGATCTGCAACTAAATCCACCACTTTATCAAGATTTGAATCACCTTCAGGAATTTTAATTATATTTTTTCAATTTATCTTTCTATTCCTTGGTTAAATGATTTAAGCAGTATTGTTCCAAGGTCAATAGCTATTCTCATAATCGCTGGCATAGGATATATCCCTGGATATATTAATGCTTTCAACGTAGCTTCTCTTTTGTTGGACAAGCAACCAAAATTTAAAACAACTGACCCAAAAGATCCAATAACTATATTAATTGCATGTTGGAACGAGGAGGATAATATAGGCGAAGTTCTAAAATATATAAAAAACCAAGATTATCAAGGAAAGATCAAAGTCATTGTCATAGATAATGCTTCTACAGATATGACTTTTAAAGCTACTCAAAAGGCAAGTGAAGAACTTTCTATGGATATAAAGGTAATCCAAGAATCCAATCCTGGTAAAAATAATGCATTAAATACAGGTTTAAAACATGTAGATACAGAATACTTGATTACATTAGATGCAGATACTATATTGCATAAATCAGCCATAAGATATATAGTGGCTAGAATGAAGTCTTCTCCTGAAAATGTTAGTGCTGTAGCTGGTACTGTACTCGTTAGAAATAGTAGGGAAAATTTTATAACTAGATTACAAGAATGGGATTATTTTTTAGGTATAGCTAGTATTAAAAGAATGCAAGGATTATTTCAAGGTACATTAGTAGCACAAGGAGCTTACTCTCTATATAAAACTGAGGTATGATAGAAGCATTAAGACTTAATAAGCCTTGGCAGCATCCTATAAAATATGTAAAATACTTAACAGGTATAAATATAATAATGCCTTACCTAGATATTGTATATACCTTTTGTTGGATTCCTGGACTGATTCTTGCATTTTTTGGCAAGTTTTGGATTGTTGGACCTATGACCCTATTTGTTTTGCCCCTTGCTATTATTCAAAACTTTGTCCTATACAGATATCAATCTAAAGTTTTTGAGACATTGGATTTAGGCGTTAGAAAGAATATTTTAGGATTTTTAGTTTACATGATTTGCTACCAAATGATCATGAGTCCAATATCTATTTGGGGCTATATACAGGAAGTATTAGAATTAAAACGTATTTGGGAATAATAGGACATAGTTTAAATGTATAAGGGACAGAGTTGAGACACTACTCCTGTCTCTAAAAAGTAAATACTTTCTCTGTTTCTATCTTCGCCATAATAATCCTCTGAGATCAATTATTCTCCATTCCATCTACCTTTTTGTAATAGTAGCTTACCTACTTTGGCAAACTCATAAGTTCTTAAATATAATTCATCTAATCCCATCTCCCACTCAGTCAGTTGATAACTTCCCATAAACCAGTAACTGTAAGCCAATCGAAAAAACTGTACCTATTACATACATGAAGATTGGATGGA
>NZ_DATHXO010000501.1:0-2719 GCF_035459645.1 Schnuerera sp. | reverse complement strand
CTTCTAAATCCTTATAATGATGCAACTTTTCTTCCTGGTCTAGCATCCTGCAATAATAACAGTAGAGATTTATACCTATTAACTCTTTTCCATTGGAACTTTTAAGAAATCTTATTTTATAACCGCACTTGTTGCATCTTACAAAGGGAGCAATAGGACTGTTTTTATATTTGCTCTTTCCACCATAGAATTTATTTTTATGCCTTGATTTTAGTAGTTCACTTACCCTATCAAAGGTTTCTTTGCTTATAATGGCTTCATGGTTATTGTAAATCTTTTCCCATTCTTCCTTAGGATGATAAGTAACACTACCACCATCAAGTTTGCTTTTGCTTGTCTTATTAAAGACCATTGTTCCAGTATATACTTCATTCTTTAAAATCCTTCTAACCATGCTATGAGACCATATTGTTTGCTCTACAGTAGAAAACCACCTATTAGAATATGAGTCATAGCCTTTAATCTGCTTTCTTCTTGCTCTAGCAGTAATAACACCTTCATCATTAAGGATTTTCGCAGTTTCATTTAAAGTATATCCTTCAAGGATAAGCTGGAATATATATCTGACATTATCTGAAACCGATTCATCAATGATAAGCTTGTACTTATTTTTAGGATCTTTTAGATATCCATATGGCGGTGTTCCTGTGGTATATTTCCCTTGCTTTCTAGCTGTGTAAAGGGCAGTAGTCATCTTTTCTGAAATATCTCTACTATAATAATCATTAAGAAGATTTTTAAATTGAATATCTAGCTCTGTACCATTATGGCCTTCCTTATCACTATCATAGCCATCATTTATTGCTATAAATCTAACTCCCATAAAAGGAAAGATGTTTTCAAGATAGTCCCCCATTTCAATATAATTTCTCATAAATCGTGACATATCTTTTACTATAATACAGTTAATCTCTTGTCCCCTTACTTTTTTAAGGAGCATATCAAGTCCTGGTCTTGAAGTAGTACTTCCACTATAGCCTTCATCAACAAATTCTTCTATATTTGCTTTTTTTAGTTCTTGGTCATTAAAGATGAAATGCTTAATTATATTTCTTTGAGAATTTATAGTTTCTTCTGTTTGTTTTTGTCTATCTCTTTCAGAAAAAGAAATCCTCATATAAATAGCAATATTATTCATTTGATTTCATCTCCTTCCCAGCCAGATATCCCTTTAAACTAATTTTTATAGTTTCATTATCATATACATCAATACGGTCAATGTATTTAGGGATAATTTCTTCATCTAGTTTAATATCATTATAGGAAGTTAAATAATCAAATAGCTCTAACTCTTCTTCAGTCTTAGCTTCTATAGATAGAATTTCTAAATCAAGATTACTTAATTCTTTTTCATAGGTGTTTAATCTATTTCTATTTAATATCCTTTCTTCTAGGTATTCTTCCTTTTCAAGCTTTCCTAAACTATAGGCTTCATATAACTTTTTTAATTCCGAATTAAGCTTATAGATCTTAAGGGAAAGGGATGTCCGATGTTTTTCTACCACCTCAATATTCATCTTGCTTATATCAATTATTCTATCTTTGCAATCTGCTCCACTTGCATCAATACTCAATACATTCCTTAGTTTATTTATAACTAATCTATCTAAATCCTCTTCCATGATAGAAATATAGGGTGTTTCTAGTATAACCCCATTGTTTTCTTCATTTGTAAATTTATAATAATAGAACTTAGCATTCTTCTTTCTACTTTTTATGCAATTTCTTTTTAAAATAAGCTTAGTATTGCCATCAAAGATTAGACCTTTATATTTATTAATTGGCTCTCTTTTAAGGTCATGTCTTGTTATTTTAAAGTGATCTTTTTCCTTATTATAATCCAATATCTCCTGGGCTGCTTTAAATAAATCCTTTGGAATTATAGCTTCATGAGTATCTTCTACAATTATCCATTCATCTTTAGGCTTTTGCCTATAATGGCCAGATTTTTTACCTGGAACATTTTCCTTAGTTCCTTGAACAAGACAACCTGTATAGACTCTTTGCCTAAGCATATTTGCTATTGTACCTTTCCTCCATTGTGGCTCTCCAGGTTCACGCAAAATATTACCTGTTTTATTATAGGCACTTGATGTAGAAATATTATCTTCGTTAAGCTCTTTAGCAATTTTAAATGTATTTTCACCAGCTACATATCTAGTAAATATTCTCTCTATTATCTTTTTGCTTACTTCATCAGGCTCAAGTTTTCTTCCACCATCTTTTTCTACTACCTTATAACCAAATGGTGGAGTTGAACCTATAAAGAAACCTTGCTTGGCATTTAACCTTTTGCTTGTTTTCACCTTATAACCTATATCTTTTGCATACATGTCATTTATAAGGTTCTTTATTAGCATTTCAAAGGATAATTTTGCATCAATACCTCTTTCTGTATCAATCTTATCTACTACAGAAATAAATCTTACTCCTAAAAAGGGAAATACCTTGTCTACAAGTCTGCCCATTTCAAGATGCTCTCTACCAAGCCGTGATAGGTCTCTTACTATAATACAATTTATAAGACCACTTCTCACATCATCCATCATTTCAATATATCCAGGCCTGTCAAAATTCGTTCCAGAATACTCATAGTCTGTATAAACCTTGACTAAATTCATGTTTTCACTGTTGGCATATTCCTGACAGATTTCAATTTGGGTTTCAATAGAAGATGATTTATTCCTCCATTCCTCTGTTCTTTCTTGTGAGAGCCTAG
>NZ_DATHXO010000500.1:0-1807 GCF_035459645.1 Schnuerera sp. | reverse complement strand
TCATTTCCACCAACCCAATATAAATTCTTAGTTACTTCTCTAACATTATACATTGATAAACCCCCTCATTTTTATTTATATATTCAATATATAAATATTAGTTAACTATATTTTATTAACTTAAAAATTTAACAAAATATTCTCTTTATATATAATTTAATTTTAGCAATTTCCAAATATTTAGAACTCATGTTTTACATATATTATAATATATAAAAGTTATATAATCAATACGAAAACCCTTTTCTCCATGCAAATATATTGAATATGACTAATGCTATCATATATACTAACATACCATATTTAAACATAGTGGCAATATAATGAGCCCCTGCTAGAACTCCTAATATTAAGATAAAAAATATGGCGATTATACCTTCTCCTTTGTTGCCCTCTTCAAAAGGTGTTGAAAAAGGTAATCTTTTAGTTGCTAAGTTGAAACAAATTATAATAAATAACAATAGTGTTAGAAATAAAATAATTAAATCCATAAATATTTTCCCCTTGAAAATAACCATAAAGATTATACCGATAAAAATATATAAGGGAAGTATTAAGCTAACAAAAGAGGCTTTTATTGTACCTTTAAATATAGCTTTAGTCCCATTAAATGGGGCGATTTTATAAACCCATGCTCCTTTATAATTGCCTGAAAACCCTATTGTACTTATGATATTAGGAACTATTAAGCCAATAAAATACAGACTGAAATACACTTTACTGGAAGCTATCCTCCCCCATCCTATTTCTTTTAAGCCAGTCAACAAAAATATAAAAGGAAAAACTATTGAGAATCCTAAGGAAGGATATACCCTCAATTTAAAATTTCTTTCTTTTTTCAACATATTTGTAGCAAATTTAAAAAACACTCTTTCTTCTTTATTTCTACATATTACCCCCGATATTAATTTGTTTAATCCTTTATTTCTAGGTTCAGAATGTTCACTGCTTTCATTTAACTTTTGCAAATTACGTTCAAATGTCGGAGTAAGTTTATTATATATAATCATTGATGCTATAGGAACTGTAAATGCTAATATTGAAAATATTATTATATAAAAGTTGTAATTCCTATTCAATATTAATTCAAAGGGTCCACTAAACCAAATAGGTGGTACTATATAATGCCAAAATTTATAGGTAAATTCTCGATTCAAAATGTCTTCAATATTAAACAATCTCCCTACTATTTGATATCCTATAGTTACCGTTATAGTTAATGCTATTTGAAAATAATTTATAATATCCTTTAATCTTTCACCATCAAAAAATTTAAGAATCAATAGATAAAGTAATGCTGTTATTACTACTATAAAAAGATCCATAAATATAATTTCGATAAATAATAATATAAAAAATAAAAACCCATGTTTTATTAGACTAGCTATAAGGGCTGGCCCTGTAAATGCAATTGTTATGGAAAACATATAAATCATTATATGAATTGTCTTAGCTGCACTTAATGTTTTCCCTTCTATAGGTTTTGTAAGAATTATATCTTTATCTTTCAAATCTAATAATACAGAAGAAAAATCCGAAACTAAAGTTATTGTTAACATAAACATTAAGACTCCAAATACTAAACTCATTTGAAATAGATAGTTTTCTCCTAAAACAACTAGAGGAATAAGTATAATCCCTAGAAGTATATACATCCATAAGGACTTTAAAAGGCTATTGTCTTCATCTTTATTCTTTTTTGAAGAATTAATCATAGTAGTTGGAGTTCTTCTTCCATCTAAGGTAAGCTTTACCTGTAAAATTCTTCTCATAATAGGGTAGTCCACCCCAAATTTTTCAAAGAGTC
>NZ_DATHXO010000499.1:0-4194 GCF_035459645.1 Schnuerera sp. | reverse complement strand
CGCCATTCGGCCAGATGCGCCGCCACGGCGTAGAGGTTGGGGATCACGAAGAGCCCGACCAGCGTTGCCGCCAGCATGCCGCCCAGCACGGTGACGCCCACCGGCACCCGCGCCTTCTGGCTATATAACCATCTAATCCATCAGTGGCAGAGGCAATGGCAAAAATTAAAGCAGCAATATAATTACTGTTATTGAAGTTGGAAAAAAGAACTATCATAAATATAGGAATCATAAGTACTCTCAACAGGGTAATTTTATTTGCTAAATTCATTCTACAATCTCTCCAATCAAATCATATTCTAAGCTATCAGTAATTAATACATGGACGAATTGGCCTTTTTTAAGAGGTATCTTTGATTTAATATATACAATTCCATCTATATCAGGACTATCCATATAGGTTCTACCTAGATATAATCCATCCTCATAAATATCTTCTACTATAGTTTCATAAGTATTGCCAATTTTTTTCTTGTTTAAAGAATATGAAATACTCTGTTGTAGCTTCATTATCATATCTTTTCTGTATTCTTTAGTTTCTTCATCAATTTGATTTTTAAAGCTATTTGCAAGAGTTCCTTCCTCTCTGGAATAGATAAATATTCCCAATTTATCAAATTTTATATTTTCGATAAATTCATATAACTCATTAAAATTGTCATCACTCTCGCCTGGGAAGCCTACAATAAAAGTAGTTCTTAATATAATATTTGGTATTTCGCTACGTAGTAATGTTAATAGATTTTTAATATCTTTTTTTGAAGTTTTTCGATTCATCTTTTTTAGTATATGGTTGTTAACATGTTGTAAAGGGATATCTAAGTATTTTACTACTTTATCATTGTTTTTAATAGACGATATTAATTTCGTAGAAATATTATCAGGATATAAATAAAGTAACCTAATCCATTTGAGTCTTTCTATATTATTTAGATTATCCAACAATTCATTCAATTTGTAATCTCCATATAGATCTATGCCATAGTCAGTAGTATTTTGGCCAATTAATATAATTTCTTTAACACCATTATCAACTAAAAATTCAACTTCACTAACAATATCCTCCATTTTCCTGCTTCTGTGTTTACCTCTTAATTTAGGTATAATACAGTAAGTACAAAAATTATTGCAACCTTCTGATATTTTCACATATTCAGTAGGTCTAAAATTCTGTCTCTCAATTTCTTCTAAATAATTTTCATTTATATTTTGTGTTAATTTAATTTTATTTTTACCTTTTTCTAATTCATTAATTATATCTACAATGTCTTTTATATTACCTGTACCTATTATACCATCAATTTCATCGATTTCTTCTAAGAGTTCTTTAGAATATCTTTCAGCTAGACATCCGGCAATTATTAAATATTTACATCTACCTTCTGTTTTATATCTAGTTATTTCCCAAATTGTCTCTATGGATTCTTCTTTAGCAGCCTTTATAAATCCGCATGTATTTATTACAATAATATCTGCTTCTTTTAATGAGTTAGTTATTAGATAATTATTATCTTTTAAAACACCCATCATCAATTCAGAATCAATTTCATTTTTTGAACAACCCAATGTTATAATGGAAACATTCATTTTTTTCATTCATCATCTCTCCCCAAACAAAGAATCTACTTCATCTTTTGATACAAGCACTTTTCTAGGTTTGCTTCCTTCATGGCCACCAACAATACCTAATTCTTCCATTTCATCAACTATTCTAGCAGCCCTTGCATATCCTACTCTCAACTTTCTTTGAAGTAAAGATATAGAAGCCTGTCCTTCCTGGGTTACTAGGTAAGCTGCATCTGATAGTAATTCATCACGTTCACCTAAAACATTATCTAATTGAACTTCTTTCTGTATGGTTTCAATAACCTCCCCATCATATTCAGTTAAATTTTGTTCTTTTAAAAAGCTTACAACTTTTTCAACTTCCATATCGCTAATAAAAGCTCCTTGGATACGAATTGGTTTAGATAAATTTGAAGGATAAAAAAGCATATCTCCTTTTCCTAATAATTTCTCAGCACCAGTCATATCTAGTATAGTTCTAGAGTCTACCTGAGACGATACAGCGAAAGATATTCTTGAGGGTATGTTGGCCTTGATAGTACCTGTTATTACATCAACAGAAGGCCTCTGAGTTGCCACGATTAAGTATATACCCGCAGCTCTCGCCATTTGGGCTAATCTACATATAAAATCCTCTATTTCTTGTGCAGCTACCATCATTAAATCTGCTAGCTCATCAATAACAATTACTATATTTGATAATTTATCATCCTTTATATTTTCAAATTTTTCATTATAAGCTTTTATATCCCTCACATTATTTTTGGCAAATAGCTTATATCTCCTTTCCATCTCTTCAACAGCCCAGTTTAGTGCAGAAGCTGCTTTTCTAGGTTCAGTTACTACTGGTATTAACAAATGAGGTATTCCATTATATATACTTAGTTCTACTACTTTAGGATCAATGAGTAAAAGTTTTACTTCATCAGGATGAGCTTTAAAAAGTATACTCATAATAATAGTGTTGATGCAAACACTCTTTCCTGAACCAGTAGCACCAGCAATTAATAAATGAGGCATCTTATCTATGCTTGAAATAATAGGTTTTCCAGATATATCTTTCCCTAATAATAAAGGCAAATTACTATTTATGGACATATACTCACTAGATTGTAATATTTCTTTTAATCCTACATTATCTTTTATACGATTTGGAACCTCAATACCTACTGCTGCTTTACCGGGTATTGGTGCTTCAATTCTAATATCAGACGTTGCTAAATTTAATGCTAAGTCGTCTGATAAATTTACAATTCTACTAACTTTAACACCTGGAGCAGGTTGTAATTCATAACAAGTAATAGATGGCCCTTTATTAATTTGAGCTATGTTAGCATCAATTCCAAAATTCTTCATAGTTTCTTCAATTTTTGTTGCATTATTTAGTATTTCTTTTTTATTATAGGGATCTTGTTTTTTTTCTATATTATCCAATAGCTCTAAAGGAGGTAAAGTATAATTTTCTATTGCACTTTTATTTGTAAGTATTGGCATTTCATCATCAATTATATTATCTGATTTTATAATATTTTTATCGTTCTTCGTGTGGTCATGTATTATTATTTCTTTATTTAAGTTGCCCTTTTTCTTATTTTTAATAGTTTTTTCTTTATTAGTATTTGTTTTTAAGTTAGCAATGTTTCTTTTTTTAAACTTTATTTTTTTAATAAAATCTTTAATTCGTATTTCAGTAAAAAGTAATACAGATATTAAAACAATAAAAGCAATAATAATATATGTACCTACGGAACCAAACAATTTCAAAAAAACAAATCCAAAAGCTGTACCGATAAACCCTCCACCTAACCCTTGTTTACTTAATTCTATAGAATTAGCGATTTTGGTAGAGAATTTTACACCTGTTTGAGCTTTAACATCTATTAAGGTTAAAAAACAAAAAAACAAAATCAATAAATAAATAGACTTTATATCTTTATTGATATCAAATCTATTTATTACAAACAATAATCCTATAGCAATAATAATTATGGGGAATATATAACCTCCAAATCCCATAAGCGTAAAGAATATACTACGCAAAAAAACCCCTATAATACCTGTTTTATCGCTGATTAAACTTATAGAGGATAAAATTCCGAAGGATATTATGATAATACCTGTAATTTCTCTTGTAATTTCAATGTTTTTCTTTTTCTTCTTTTTACTCAAGAAGATCACCACCTCTTGAACAAATTTTCATATAAAATTAAAATATATTTATTTTAAAATGGACAAAATTATCGTTAATAATCCAACTAACCATAAATAATAAGAAAAATAATATAGTTTATCTTTTTTAAGCATTTTAATTAATATTTTTATTGCAATGACTCCAACAATAGTTGATAATAAAACACCTATTAATAATGGCATAGTGAAGGCTACTTCACTATTGGTTTTCATGGCTTTCCTAATACCTAAAAGGCCAGCTCCTAAGGTAGCAGGTAAAGCTAATAAAAATGAAAATTCTGTTGCTAAGGATCTGTTTAGTCCTCTAAATAAACCAGAAACAATAGTAGAACCAGATCTAGAAATGCCAGGGATAATAGCTATACCTTGAAAGACCCCTATAATAATACTATCCATAATACTCATTTTTTTAACATTTTTATTTTCATAACTTCTTTT
>NZ_DATHXO010000498.1:0-1729 GCF_035459645.1 Schnuerera sp. | reverse complement strand
TAATACTTTCTTTAACCTATCATTTTTAAACATAGTATCCCTCCCAAAATTATCATCTCGTATATTATTGTATCATCATCTAAGGGGTACTTTCAAATGTTTTTAGATATTTCCATTTTAAACCAGTAAGATGGTAAATTAGTACCACCTATTCTATTATCCATTTGTTAGCATGGAAAAAGTCAGTATAAATACTTCCTATTCCCTAAAAATTGCTCTAATATTTATACCTTAAATTTTTAATTGCTATTGTTCCAATCCCATTATATGTATTATTCCATTCCAATATCAACTCAAATCTTATTTTTTGTACATTTTTTGTACTAATTTCAAAATCAATTGGATCTGACATTAACCTAACCCTTTCACTCTCATATAAAACATTGTCATTTTCATCATAGATCTTTATTTTGCCATTTACTCTCTTATCATCATCTGTAAAATCGTATTTTCTAAAATATGATGGAATATCATCTAACATAGATATTATACCCGATACACTTTTCGTCTCGCTAGGTAAAGTGTATATGATTGATTCTTTACGAAAATATATCTCATTGCCATTTTCATCCTGCCAATGGGGCAAACCATACACACCTTGAGCATACAAGGATATACCCTTTATATCTTCCCTAGTCTTTATATCTTTTGTTACTTTAGCAATTGGCTTTTTATAAAAAAATTTATTCTCATCTTGCTCTTCTCCAATAAAAATAGTTCCTGTTTTACCATCCCAAGTTACCTTTTTCCCCAACTCTTCACTTATATACCTTAATGGAACATAGGTGGTCCCTTCATAAATAATTTGTTATATTCTTACTCATTTGCGATTCCCTCCACATATAAGTTACATTTATTATATCATTAATTTACTCCCCTATTCAATAAAAAAGGATCCCTTTGGATTTTACTCCTTTGGGATCCTTCTATTATTTCACTCCTTTGATTACCCTTATCTCAACATCCTGTCTTTCAACTTTGTTATCAATTTCATCAACCTTTTTTTCAAGTGTAGTTAACTTTTCATAAGTTAATTTATATCCATCATATAAAGCTTTATGGTTTGTATCCATTTTGTGTTCAAGTCTAGCTATGGATTGATTTGTCTTATCTAAATCATCTTTTGTTGCTATATTTTCTTTCATTCCTTGCATTTCGCTATACATCTTTGTCATAAATTCAAATAATTGTTCATTTGTTATATTTGAATTTTCACCCAATCCGATCCCCTCCACATATATAAACTATATTTATTATACCATTAATTTAGCACCTTATTCAATATAGAAAACTATACAAATTTTTGAGTTAATAATTAGTCGCCAATCTTTAGTTTTGTGCATAAAAAAAGAACCCCGCTGGATTTCTCCATTGGGGTCCTTCTTTATCTCGTTAGCAAGTTTCGACAAAAGTCGGGTGGTACCCGGTACCTTTGCGATATAGGGCATATATCTCCTACATAGCTTACTACTGTCTTTTCTCCCTTACCATCTGCTATTAGATAATCTTTGAATGGTTGAAGTATTTCACTAGATGATATTTCATTAATAGTCACAGTTATCATCTTCTTTATCAAATGGATTCTCTCTTTGGAAGTAGTATATATCTCCTAGACCATTTAACCATCTTATATTATCAACTAATGTACTACCATGAAATATTGGAAAGTTATTAATATTGCTATATTCAATTATTTCATCATCTAATATTATGAATGATATTTCTATTC
>NZ_DATHXO010000497.1:0-4000 GCF_035459645.1 Schnuerera sp. | reverse complement strand
AAATCTACGCCCCTTACTGCTTTAACTTCACCTGCATAGGTATGGAATGAAACTTGTAAATCTTTTACATCTAGTATTTTTCCCATCTTCTTTCCCTCCTCTAATTACGTAATCTTGGGTCTAATGCATCTCTTAGCCCATCTCCTAAAAGTGTAAATGAAAGCATAGTCAAAGCAATCATCAATCCAGGGAAAAACAACTGATAAGGATAGAAAATAAAGTTTTGTTGAGCTGCTGAAGCTAACGCACCCCAAGATGTTTCTGGAGGCTGTATACCTAATCCAATATATGATAAAAATGATTCAGAAAATATATATCTAGGAATATCAAAACTAACAGAAACTATTAATACATTTAGAACATTAGGAATCAAATGCTTTATAATTATTTTTGAAGGTTTAACCCCCAATGCTTCTGCTGCCATTATATATTCCTGGGATTTAATCTGTAGCATCTGACCTCGAACCATACGTGCAGTATTACACCAACCGGTTATAGTTAAAGCAATAATCATCGAAACTAAACTTTTGGAATCAGTTACTATTGAAACAAGTATTACAACCAATAAATAGGGAATACTATAAAGTATCTCAACTATTCTCATCATAATATTGTCTACTCTTCCTCCAAAATATGCCGCAATCCCACCATAAATGGTTCCTATTACTGCAGAAATAAGAGCCCCAGAAATACCTATTATTATAGATATTCTACCAGCTTGCCATACTCTTGAAAATAAATCTCTTCCTAATTCATCAGTACCAAACCAATGCTCACTACTAGGTGAATGATTTCGTTGTGTAGAATCCATTTCTTCATAAGCATATCCACTTAGTTTTGGCCCTATTATACTCATGACTATTATCGTAATTAAGATAATCAATGATAAGATTGCTACCTTATTAGTCTTAAGCCTTCTCCAAGCATCCTGCCAATAACCTATCTGTGGCCTAGCCATTTTCTCTGATTCTTTAGAATCTATATTGACTTTTTTAAACTTGTCTTTTGAAATTGTTTCCATTGGTCAAACCTCCCTCTATTGGTCTTTGTTGGAAACTCTAATCCTTGGATCTACTATTCCATATAATATATCTGTTAACAATTGAGCTACTACGAATATTGCCGCATAAAAGATAGTTGTTCCAATAATCATAGTATAATCCCTATCATTAATAGAAGTTATATAATATGAACCAAGACCTGGTATGCCAAATATTTTTTCTATTACAAAGGAACCTGTAAAAATTCCTGCTATCTGTGGCCCTAAAATAGTAATCGCTGGTAATATAGCATTTCTAAGGATATGCTTTATTACAATATTAAACTGGCTAACTCCTTTTGCTTGAGCAGTTAATATATAGTCTTGGTTAGATACCTCTAAAACATTTGACCTCATATACCTTGCATAAGTTGCTATGGGAGTAAAAGCCAAAGCAATAGTAGGAAGAATCGTATGTTTAAAACTTCCCCATCCTGTAGTGGGCAAAATCTCAAATTTCACAGTTAATAAATATTGAAATAAAGCAGCAATAATAAATGTAGGTACTGTTATCCCTAAAATTGCAATAAACATAACAAGATAATCTGGCCACTTATTTCTAAATAATGCAGCGATTACACCTAAAGTAATACCAATAACAATCCCTATGGAAACTGCTTGAAACCCGATTCTACCAGAAACTTTAGAATTTTCCAGTACTGTATCTGTGACTGATCTTCCCGGATATCTCAAAGATTCACCTAAGTTTCCTTCTGTAACTATATTTTTTAAAAACTTTCCATATTGGACAAAAACTGGCTCATCTAAACCATATTTCTTATAATAATTTTGTTTAACTTGTTCTGGCAAATTCTTAGCCATATGAGCTAATGGGTCTCCAGGTATACTGTGCATTAGAAAAAAAGTTATGGTAGTGATTATTAATAGAGTTAAAAACATATATCCAACTCTTTTTAAAATATATCTACCCATTATAATTCTCCTCTCTTAGCTTTAAATAATAGCAGTTTGTAATTAAATTACAAACTGCTATTCTGTTTCATATATTATCTTCCTGAAGTAAATCCGTATTTATATCCTTGTGTACCAAATTCAGTAACTCCAACATTGTTTACATATTTGTATCTAAATAGATTGATTTTTGAATATACAACTGGAGCTATTGGAGATTCGTCTAATAATATTTGTTCTGCTTCTTGATAATATTCAAATCTTTTTGCTTGGTCTAATTCTTTATCTGCTAATTCTATTAATTCATCATATCTTTCATTTTCCCAACCAGTTTTAATAGCAGTGGAGTCAGACGCCAATAAATTCATCATAGTTGCTGGGTCATTAAAGTCTCCTGTCCATGCCATATATCCTACTTGGAAATCTCCTTTGTTTACATTCGAATCAAATATTGGCCATTCTAATTGTTCAATTTTCACATTAATTCCTAAACTCTTCTTGTACATTTGTTGAATATATTCGCCAAGTGTTCTAAACCATTGATCTGTACTTCCTAAAGAAATGGTTACATCTAAATTTTCTAAATCCGTATCCATGCCTAATTCTTCTAACCCTTTTGTCAAAAGTTCCTTTGGATCTGGGTTTTCTTCAGATATAGCTATTAATGGTTCCTCTATCTCTTGTCTATAATCTTTGTCACCATTTAATATAGTTGGTGGTACCCATCCATAAGCTGGAACACGAACTCCCTCGAATATCACGTTAGCTATATCTTCTCTATCAATAGCTAATGAGAAAGCTTTTCTGATATTAGGATTTTGAAATAATTCATCTTGAGTGTTAAAGAACACATAGTTTACTGCTGGTTTAACTACTTCAATCAATGTTAAATTTTCATCTTCTTTAAATCTTTTTGTCCATTCTGGATCATCAACACTAGCTTGGTCTACAGAACCATTTGATAATGAGTTATAAACTGCATTCTTATCTTGAATAATCTTTAAATTAACTGTATCTAATTTTACAGAATCTGCATCCCAATATTTTGGATTTTTCGTTAAAATTACTTCACTATTGTGGGCCCATTGTGACACAGTAAATGGTCCATTATATATTAAAGTATCAGGCTCTGTTCCAAAAGTATCTCCATATTGTTCTACAATATCTTTCCTTTGTGGATACATTACCCTTTGATAAGTTAACTGTTCAAAATATGGATTTGAATATTCAAGAGTTACCTCTAATGTCTTTTCATCAATAGCCTTAACTCCAAGTTCATCAATTGGAAGTTCTCCTTTATTTACTTTATCTGCATTTTTAATTGGAGTTAAAAGAAAAGCAAATGGTGAAGCTGTTTCTGGTGCTAGACTTCTTTTTATTCCATATTCATAATCTTGAGCAGTTACTGGCTCTCCATCGGACCAATTATGGTCTCTAATAATGAAAGTCCAAACCGTCCCATCTTCGCTAACTTCCCAACTTTCAGCACCAGCTGGTACCAATTCAGTGTTTTGATTTTCATCTTCTTCTAATCTAGTTAGGGGTTCCATAATATTCATAAGTACATAATTTGAATACATATCTGAACCTTTAGAAGGATCCAACGTACTTGGTTCTGCATCTAGTACAATATTTAAGTACTGTTCGCTGTCAATGCCATCCGCTGTCTCTTCCTGCTGTCCATCATTACTTGGTTCTTTGGCATCATTATTTCCACATCCTGCTAATGCTGTTAGCATTAGAGCAAATATAAGAAATAATGATAAATACTTCTTGTTTTTCATCATAATCCCTCCTGAAATTTTTTTAAACTTAAATAATCATAATCATTTTAGTTTAAATATGTCGGTAAATTGATAATGTTTTCCTTCCCGAATATTAGTATAGAATATTTTCTAATATTAGTCAATTATTTTCTAACAACATGATTATTTGGAATCCGAGTTCTTTGTTGGAATTGTCAACTTTATCTCAATTTTCAAGTTTTAAAAATAACAATAGTGTGAATTTTTTTACTTGTTGAACATCTCATATCCAATGTGTTAGAAT
>NZ_DATHXO010000496.1:0-3744 GCF_035459645.1 Schnuerera sp. | reverse complement strand
GAGGCTCTTGATACTGCCAAGAGTTTCCTAGGAACTGTGCTGCAGGGTGGTGGGGCTCTTATTGATGCTCTAGCTCCAGACCCACACCCACTGGCTCTTGGTGAAGAGGACCATGAGCAGAGCCTGCCTATTGACACCTATGCTCGTAGCCTTAGGGAATCTCTGGCTGACATTGGTGCTGCAACTCCGGGCGTTATTGCCAACCTCGCTGAGCGTGTGGTAAAAGCTACAAACCATTGATTCAATAGCTTGTAGCTTTTGTATGCTAATCAAAATATTAGTTTATGCATCTGCTTTTTTGCCATATTTCTCTTTTATATATTTATCAATACCTTCTGCTGCTTGTTTTCCAGCTCCCATTGCAAGAATCACAGTTGCGGCGCCTGTTACAGCATCTCCACCTGCAAAAACTCCTTCTCTTGAAGTTTGTCCATCTTCATCCGTTACGATGCATTTTCTTTCATTTATATCTAGTCCTGCTGTAGTTGCTGGAATAAGTGGGTTCGGTGATGTTCCTAATGCCATAATAACTGTATCCACATCAAATTCAAATTCAGAACCAACTATAGGCTCAGGTCTTCTTCTTCCTGAAGCATCTGGTTCGCCTAATTCCATTCTTTGACATCTAATGCTTTTAACCCATCCATTTTCATTACCAACAATTTCTATAGGACTAGTTAAAAATTCAAATTTTATTCCTTCTTCCATAGCATGGTGAACTTCTTCTACCCTAGCTGGTAATTCTTTTTCAGTTCTTCTATAAACTATCCAAACTTCTGCACCAAGCCTAAGAGCAGTTCTGGCAGCGTCCATAGCAACGTTCCCACCACCAACAACGGCAACTTTACTGCCAACCTTAATTGGAGTGTCATAATCTTCTCTAAAAGCTTTCATAAGATTATTTCTAGTTAAGAATTCATTTGCAGAAAATACTCCATTTAAGTTCTCTCCAGATATTCCCATAAATTTAGGAAGACCTGCACCAGAACCTATAAATATTGCGTGGAAACCTTCTTCTTCTAATAAAGAATCTATGGTTACGGTTCTACCTACTATTACATTAGTTTCAATTTTTACTCCTAGTTTCTTTAAATTTTCTATTTCTGGTTTTACTACTGCTTCTTTAGGAAGTCTAAATTCAGGAATTCCATATACTAAAACTCCACCTGGTTCATGTAATGCTTCAAATATAGTTACGTCATAGCCTTCTTTTGCTAAATCTCCAGCACAAGTAATGCCAGCTGGCCCTGATCCTATAACTGCTACTTTATATCCATTGTTTTCTTTAGTCTTTCCTACTTCCACATTATGTTCTCGTGCCCAATCAGCAGCAAATCTTTCAAGTTTTCCGATTGAAACTGCTTCTCCTTTAATTCCAAGTACGCATACCTTTTCACATTGCTCTTCTTGTGGGCAAACCCTTCCACAAACTGCAGGTAAAGCAGTATATTCAGCAAGAACATGAGCCGCTTCTTCAAACTCTCCTTCTGCAATATGCTTAATAAATCTAGGTATATGGATACCTACTGGACAATTGCCTACACAAGGATGATGTTTACAATTCAAACATCTTTTAGCTTCAGCCATAGCTTCTTCTTCAGTATATCCTAAACAAACTTCATCAAAGTTTGAACCTCTTTCTATAGGATCTTGTACTGAAATAGGGATTCTTTTAAATCTATCCATTATGAACACCTCCATGTTGGCATGTACATTTTTTCTCCTCGCCATGTTTCGCTAATTCAATTTCTTCTTCTTTATATTGAGCTTGTCTCTTTAATGCTTCGTCAAAATCTACAAGATGTCCATCAAATTCTGGTCCATCAACACATGCAAATTTAGTTTCATCTCCTACTGTTACTCTACAAGCACCACACATTCCAGTTCCATCTACCATAATTGGGTTAAGACTTACTATGGTTTTTATACCAAGTTTTTTAGTTAATAAAGCTACAAATTTCATCATAATCATTGGTCCAATAGAAATTACTAAATCGTATTCCTTACCTTGATTAACAACAAGTTCTTCAATAAGTCCAGTTACCATACCATTAAAACCATAACTACCATCATCAGTAGCAATATAAAGATTTCCAGCTACCTCTTTGATTTCATCTTCAAGTATTATCAATTCTTTATTCTTTGCGCCAACTATTACATCTACGTCAATACCACGCTCATGGAACCATCTTACTTGAGGAAATACAGGAGCTGCTCCAACTCCACCTGCTACAAATAATATTTTTTGTTCTTTTAATTTCTCAACATCTTCATGCACATATTCTGATGGTCTTCCAAGGGGACCTACAAAATCCTTTAAATAGTCTCCTTCGTTAAGAGCTACAATTCTTTTAGTAGAACTACCCATAGCTTGAATAACTATGTTGACAGTTCCTTTTTCTTTGTCATAGTTACAAATAGTTAGAGGAATTCTCTCCCCTTCTTCGTCAACTATAACAATTATAAATTGACCTGGTTGAGCTGAGTTTGCAACCCTTGGAGCTAAAATATCCATTGAAATAATATTAGGGGCAAGGTCTTTTTTCTCAACAATTTTATACAATAGAAACTCCTCCCTCATTTAAATTTATCATTTTAATTATACATCATTTAGGGTAAATATTAAAGGTTAGTTATTTATATGACTAATGCCTTTTTGGGAAAATATAGTCATAATCAAATAGCCTAATTTATATTGGAAATTAAACGTTTCCATAAATTAAATGCTAGGTATTAGTACTTTAAAATATATGGCTAATATATTCAATCAGATAGCTAGTTTTACTTATTTAAATCATAAAAAGGTACTATTTGTCATATAATTAACGATTTCTTTCACAACTAATATAACACAAAGATTTTTTAAATTCAATAGACTATGTAAAAATATAATTTTATATCTACCCAAAATCAATCTATTTTACGCAGAATTTCGTTAAGACTTTAACTTTCTCTTATATATGGTTATACAAATCATTGAATTATAGGTATCCAGTTCCTATGGTAAATAAATTAAGAGGTCAAGCCATCCTGAGTTTCTTCGAGAGTAATGCTTGTACTGAAAGCCTCAGGATGCCTATAAGTATCATTTACATATCATCAATTATATTGGTGACCCACTTCTTAGAAAATATTCTTGGTAATCCAATGATTGCCTTGACTATCTCTTCTAAATAAACTAATGGCGTTACATAATATACCGGTAGCTTAAAAACTAAAGCTCCTAAAAATGCTAAGGGTACTCCAACTAACCAAACAGCTCCCATCTCTAGTAACATAGAAAACTTAGTATCCCCTCCACCCCTAAAAACTCCTACTATCATGGTTCCATTAAATACTTTAACGGTAAAGAATAAGGCTAAAACATTGAGTAGTTTTTTCGAAGTTATATATAATTGTGGAGTCAAATTCCTAAATAAACTTAAAATTAAATCAGATGTTAAAAATAATCCAAATCCAAGAATAATACCTAGCCCTATAGATATAACTAAAAATCTATTAGCATATTCAACAGCAACCTCTTCTTCGCCAGAACCGATCTTATTGCCTACCATTACTGTGCAAGCATTACCCATACCTCTGGTTATTGTCATAAATAGATTTTGTACTGTATTTAATATCTGTACTGCTGCAGCAGCTTCTGTTCCTATTTTACCGCGAGCCCTGGGGCGCGCGCAGCCTGGCGCTGATCACCTCGCTGCTGACCTTTCTGCTCAGCATCCCGCTGTTCACCGGCTTCGACAC
>NZ_DATHXO010000495.1:0-2305 GCF_035459645.1 Schnuerera sp. | reverse complement strand
ATTAAAAGGATCATCTACTAATGTAAAGTTACTTGTTGCTATTTGCTTCCCTACCTTGTCTTTTAATAAGGATAAGCCTTTTTGAACGTATTCTGCATAAAAAATAGATTTGAAGGCTGATAGTATGTCTGCAAAAATTATATTTTTCAATACCAATGGATACTCTTTAGATTTTATTGATTTAGCTCCTAAATAGGATAATGCTTCATCCACCGCTTCTTTTGCCATTTCTTTGTAATCAAAATCTGAAAAATCCTTAGCTATTCTATAGCTAAGTCCAGTTTTAGTTTCTTCTCCATCTTTAGCTACAACCATAATATAAGCAACACCTAAATTAATATTGTTTTCTAAATCTAATCCTTTAGTATTAAACAAGTATTTGCTATCCTCGATCTCTTTATAGACACAATAACTTACTGCTACAATTCTTGAATCAAGGGTAAATGCTTCCTTTTCTAAGGATTTAACAAATTCTATTTTCTCTTCTATAGAAACTTCTTTTAGATTTTGGTTAAATCCATCTATTTCTTCATATTTGTCTGAACCTGAAAATATGATCTCCTTCTCTAATGCATCTATATACTTTCCATTTTCATAAGCTTCCTCTACTAACATATCAATAGATGATTCATCTACTTTTTCAGTATAGCAATATCCTAATTTACCATCATTAATCCCTCTTAAGGATAATCCTTCTGTTTCAGAGATATTATATCTATCTATTTCTCTTTTAAATACTGCAATTTCAATTTCCTTGGTATTTTCTATATAGGTCTCCATATCCTCAAATTTATCTTTCCCTTTTTCAAAAATCTTATCTACTAAACCTTTGTATTTCATCCTATTCATCCCCCTTCCTTCCGCCAACGGTTAGTGATTTTATTCTAATAGTAGGTTGCCCTACATTGGTAGGTACCATGCCACTTAAAGAACCACATACTCCTTGACCAAAGGTTTGGTTATTGCCTACCATATCTATATTCTCTAGTACTTTAATTCCTGTCCCTATTAGTGTTGCACCTCTTACTGGTTTAGTTATTTTCCCATTTTCAATTAAATAGCCTTCCATTACTGCAAAGTTAAAATCTCCTGTAGCTGGATTTACACTACCACCACCCAACTTTTTTGCAAATAATCCTTTTTCCGTGCTAGATATAATTTCCTCAAAGGTTGAATTCCCATTGGCAATAAATGTATTGTTCATTCTTGAAGTTGGTGGGAATTTATAGGACTGTCTTCTAGCTGAACCAGTTGATTCCATACCCATTCGTTTCCCATTTAATTTATCTACTAGATAGGATTTAAGGATTCCATTTTCAATAAGTACATTTCTTTGGGTTGGAGTTCCTTCGTCATCTATATTTAAAGAACCCCATTCATTTGGTATAGTGCCATCGTCTATGGCAGTAACTAAAGGTGATGCTACCTGTTCCCCCAATTTATCTGCAAACACTGAGGTGCCTTTAGATACAAAAGTTGCTTCTAATCCATGGCCACAGGCTTCATGGAACAATACTCCTCCAAATTCATTGTGAATAACTACTGGCATAACCCCACTAGGACAATAATCTGCTAATATCATGGTTTTAGCAATTCTTGAAGCTTCTTTCCCTATCTCTTCTACATCAATTTTATCGAATATTTCAAATCCCATTGATCCGCCAGGGCCATAGAAGCCAATTTGTGTTTCTCCATCCTTTGAAGCAACTGACTGGATTTTAAACCTAGTCCTTACCCGTTTGTCCTGAACCATTAATCCTTCTGAATTGGCTATTAACACATTCTGTTCTTCATCAAAGTAGTTTGAAGTAACTTGGGTTATAAGCGGATCATAGGCCTTTGCACTTTCATAACCCCTTTTAAGTAATTCTACTTTTTTTGCTTTTTCAGCATTACTAGGCATTATTTTAATTAGATGTCTATTATTGATATTGGATTCCATTAGATTTAATACCATATCTTTTTTACTAGATTTAATAGCTAAAGCTGCTTCCTTAGCTACTTTTATTAGATTATCTTCTTTTGAGTTGTTAGTATACGCATATACACTATTTAATCCATTGAATATCCTAATACCTACACCAAAATCCCTACCAGATATGCTATTTTCCACATATCCTCCTACCATATTAATATTTGTATTAAACCTATCCTCTACAAATATTTCTGCAAAATCTCCTCCTTTGGAGAGTGCTGAATAAAGCACATTTTCTAAAACATTTTTGCTAAGCAAATAATTACCCCCTTTTTCAGAATTTTGCCTATATTTATTATTATATATTATTTTTGACTTAAAAGCATTTGT
>NZ_DATHXO010000494.1:0-1618 GCF_035459645.1 Schnuerera sp. | reverse complement strand
ATTCATTGGCCAGATGTAATTTATCTAGATGAACCTACCATAGGATTAGATATATTAACTAAAAGGAGAGTATTATCATTTGTCAAAGAATTGAATAAGCAATATCAAAAGACTATAATATTTACAACTCATAATATGCAGGATATTGAAGATTTATGTGATAGAGTAATTCTAATTGACAAAGGATTAATTATATATGATGGTAAAATACAAGAATTAAAGGCATCTTATACTAAACAAAAAGTATTATCTATAACATTTAGGAATGTTGGGAAACTTGACAAAGAAAATCTGATAGCAATATCTGAAAGGTTTGGGAAGATTAAAAATATCTATAATAATAACTTAACTCTACTCATTGAAGATGGAGGAATATATAACATAAAAAATGTTTTAGATAAAATGGGTGAGATTTGTGAAATAACAGATTATAATATATCTTCTATTAAATTTGAAAATATAATAGAAAATATTTATCTATTAGAATCTAAATGAGGAGTGGATTGTGTGGATAGGCTAGAACTATCAAAATACTTTGAATGGTTGAAAATGGGAATAAAAATTCAGATGTTTGATAGAGGGATTATTCTAGAGAATATATTTAGTTTAATCTCCCAACTGTTTCTATCTTACTTTTTATGGAAAGGAATATATGGTGGTAGAGCAGTATTAAATGGACGGACTTTTTTTCAAATGATTAATTATATAGTTCTAAGCGTAGGAATATCTAATATTTTCATATATCCAAATATTTATTTTATGTCAATGGATATAAAATCAGGCAATATAGCTTACACTTTACTTAAGCCGTTAGATTATCAGATGCAATTTATATTCAAGAATATAGGAATTATAATTCCTATGTCAGGGATATCGTTTTTTTCAGTTTTGATATTTCGAATATTTGTATTGCAGCTAGAGGCTCCCGTGAATTTCATTTACTTTATTATTAGTACATTCTTGTCTTTTTTGACCGTAATAACATTTGATTTTGTTTTAGGCATGATTTGTTTTTGGACTGAAAATAGTTGGGGAATTAATGCTTTTAAATTTGCTATAATATCTTTTTTTTCAGGCAAGTTAATTCCTCTTGATTTCTTTCCTGGATACCTTAAGCACATAGCTATTAACATACTACCTTTTTCAGGGATAGTTTATACTCCTATAGATATTTATCAAAGTTATTGGAGTATTAAAAATTTCTTAATATATTTAATACGACAGAGTGGGTGGATTATCGTGTTTATATTATTAGGAAGGTACATATTTAATCTTGCAAGAAGACATGTTTTTATAAATGGGGGGTAAAAATGTGAAAACTTTTTTGTATTACATATCTATTATAATTACTTTCCTTAAATTTAATATAAAAAGGCTTTCAGAATATAAAGGTGATTTTTGCTTAGGAGTATTTTTCCTATTGCTTACACAGTCTTTGAATTTGAGTTTTTTTTATTTAATATTTGATGCAGTACCTGAAATAGATGGTTGGAATTTGCATGAGATTTTACTAGTATATGGATTTTATACTCTTAACTGTGGATTTTTTATATTTTTATTTGGGAAATTGAGAAGTCTTAAAGCGTATTTGTACTCAGGTGAATTTGAGATAATGTTA
>NZ_DATHXO010000493.1:0-2093 GCF_035459645.1 Schnuerera sp. | reverse complement strand
ATAAAAGAAATAATTGCTACATTAAGCAAATCCCATGTTAATGAAAAAGATAAGGTAAGAGATGAAGAAATAAAGGCTTTTCAAGAAATAATGGATGAAGAAAATATTAAAGTTCATCTATACGATGAGCTACCAGACGCTATTTCTCATGGATTATCTAAGGTAGCTAGGGATGATATTGTACTTTTAGCAGGTTGTCAAGGAATGGACTATGGTGCAAAAATTGCACTAGAAGATATATATAAGTCAAAATCAGGTATAGATAAAAGAGAAATATTTGGAGCATTAGAAAATAGGATAGCTGGGATGTAATAAAAAGGAAAAGTCAAATATTTATTTTTTTGTATAGCATATTTAGAGTTATTAGCAATCCATTTGCAATTAATAGCATTTGTATGAAATATTTTATTTCATAATATTTATATAAGCCCATAAAAATAAAAGCATAGGTGATTATAAAAATTATAATTTTAGGTATTTTACCAATGGGGATTTTTAAAGATTTAAGCATAAAATAAGTTGACAGACCAAAATAGTAAATATGAATATATACATGAGTGTATGAATCTATGTTAGAATTTATTTTTAGTTTCTTAACAGCATTAGCCCAAGTAGTTATATTTGTATTTATAATATGTACCATTCCTATATAAATAAGTAAATGTATTAAATATATACCTATTATTAAGAATATGATTTTATGGATTTTTTTCACAAGACACACCCCTATTATTATACCCGTTTTCTCATCCATTTTCCCTTATTATAGTGGGTCAACATGACAACAACTTCTCCTACTTCTGCTGCTAAAAAACTAAGCCAAACATAAATAACTGAGAGATTTAGTATTTTAGTGGTTATAAATAGCATAGGGATTTGTATTCCCCATCTAGAGATAATGCTAGATAATAGATAAGGGGTATTATGACCAGAACCAGTAAATACAGAGCCTAACCCCATAGACCATCCAGCTAATATTAAAGAAGGGATTAAAATCCTTATCATAGGAACTCCTATTTTAATGACTTCAAAATCTTCTATAAAAATGGCCATTATTTTATCTGGTATAAATACTGATATAATTGATAGGATTCCCATGATTATTACATTAATTAAGGCAGCAAATTTTGCGGTATCTTTTGCTGTATCGATTTTTTCTGATCCTAATGCTTGACCTACTATGGTACTAGCACCCATGACAATTCCCATTATAGGCATAAAAGCGAAGTTAAATAATCTACTACCTATCCCTACAGCTGCTACTGTAGCAGTTCCATATATTGATACAAACTTTAAAGTAGCAATGCTAGATAAATTTCTCATAAGGACTTCTATACCAGTTGGTAATCCAATGGTTAACAATTTCTTATCGATTTCCCAATTTAGTTTAAATAATCCTTTGAAAGTTATTTTTAATTTTTCATGTCCTCTAAGTAATATATAAAACCCTATAGAAAAAGCTATAACTGTAGATATAACTGTGGCTAAAGCTGCACCAAATACTCCTAAATTAAATCCAGGGATATTAGTTCCAGGTACTTTGTCAAACATGAATATTGGGTCTAAGATCATATTCGATATAGAAGATATTATCATTATTTTCATAGGGGTCTTAGCATCGCCTAAACATCTTAAGGCAGTATTAACCGAGTAGGAAGAAAACATTATGGGAAGGAAGAACATTCTTATGTATCCATAGTCTAAGGCAGCTGTAAGGACTGCATCTTCTGTTGTGAAAAATGATAATAAAGGTTTTAATATGATTGAAATGATAATAGCTGAAATAATAGCAACTAAAGCTTTGAAAGTTAATGTTTGTTCTACGACTATTCTAGTTCTTTGAATATCCTTTCTTCCATAGCTTTGAGTAATCAAAGAAATGGAGCTAGAACCTATAATTTCATTTAATACTGCTACTAACCAAAAAACAGTAGAAAAAATAGTTACTCCTGCTACTGCAGAAGCTGAAATTCTACCAATCCAGATCATATCTACCATATCATATATAGCCTGTAGAGCGAAACCAAACATGGTAGGTATGGAAATCCTAAGTAAATTTTTCTTTAAATCACCTGTTAACAATTCATTATTTT
>NZ_DATHXO010000492.1:0-2821 GCF_035459645.1 Schnuerera sp. | reverse complement strand
AAATAGAACTTTTGTTCTTCGAGCTATAATCTTAGTTAATAAAAATACCATTGGTACAGTTATTAGGCTGGCTAAAGTCATTAGTCTACTCAAATATATCATCATGGCTAGGGAACCTAGTATATTAACTACTGAAGTCATAAGCTGTACAGTAGATTGGGATATGGTAATACTTATATTATCAACATCGTTAGATAATCTACTCATTATTTCTCCGTGGGTATTGGCATCAAAAAATATAATTGGCAGAGATTGAAGTTTCTCATATAATCCTTCTCTTATCTTGTGGACTATTCTTTGGGAAATTCCAGAAACCATATATTCCTGCAAAAATACAAGTCCATTACTAAATATATATACAAATAATAAGATTAAAGCATAGAATTTTAAATCTTTAAATTCTACAAGATATGGGCCAGGAGCTATTGTGTCTACAGCCTTACCTATTAAAAAAGGGGTCAATAAAGTTAATCCTACAGATGTTAGAATTAATAAAAATATTATTATTAACTCTTTTTTCTCCTCCTGAAAAAACTTCCAAAGTCTTTTTAAAGTATCTTTCATATCTTTTGGTTTTTCAGTAGGCATAATGACATGCCTGCCACCAGCAATACCTGATAATCCCCTTCTTCTACGTCTAGGGTCCAATGTCAGCAGCCCCCTTCCCAATCTGTGAATGACAAATATCCTTATATACTTGACAACTACCTATAAGTTCTACATGGGTTCCTAGTCCTACTATTCTACCATTATCCATAACAATTATTTTATCTGCATCCATTACTGATGTTATTCTTTGAGCAATTAATATAGTTGTAGTATTTCTTAAATTTTCATTTAATCCTTGTCTAATCTTCTTTTCTGTTATCATATCTACTGCTGAGGTACTATCATCTAAAATTAATATGGAAGGATTTCTTATTAGAGCCCGAGCTATTGATATCCTCTGTTTTTGACCACCTGATAAATTTACTCCTCCTTGACCTAGATATGTATTATATCCTTCATTAAAAGAGATTATAAAATCGTGAGCCTTTGAAATCTTAGAAACCCTTACCACATCCTCATAAGTGGCTTCTTCACATCCCCATTTTATATTATCCATTATACTACCAGTAAATAATAAGGGTTTTTGAGTTACCATGCCAATATTTTCTCTCAATTTGCTAATATCAACTTTTTTTACATCTATGCCATCAACCTTTACTTTTCCTCTATCTACATCGTAAAATCGAGGTATTAAATTAACTAAGGAGGTCTTTCCAGAACCAGTGGAGCCAATTATAGCTAATGTTTCCCCGGGATTAATGGAAAAGTTTATATCTTCCAATACATATTTACTGTTTGAATAATATTTAAAGTAAACATGTTCAAATTCAATCTGTCCCTTAGCTTTATTTATAGAAATAGGCTTTCTTCTTTCCAATATAGTATTCTCTTCTATAAATACCTCTCCTACCCTTTCTGCTGATGCTTTAGCCCTTATAAACATATTTAACACTCTTGTCATCATTCTAAGTGAAAAGTGTACCAATAACATATAATTGATAAAAGCCATAACCTTTCCAACTTCTAGATTACCATTGTTTACTCTAATTCCTCCAACCCATAAGATAATCACAATACCTATATCTACTATTAACCCAACTAAAGGATTAAAAACTGCTACTGTTCTCATACCTTTAAGGGTCCTTTCCTTTAAATTATCATTTACATCTTTAAAACGACGTCTTTCATAATTAAATCTATTAAATGCCTTTACCACTCTAATACCTGCTAGATACTCCCTCATAACTCCATTAACCTTGTCTAAGGCAATTTGCATTTTCTTAAATATGGGGTAGGATATTTTAAGATTTAAAAATATAATTAGTCCAGCTACTGGAATGGTGCCAATTAATATAAGGCCCATATTGAAATCCAATAAAAACGCCATTATTATAGCCCCAATTAGACGAACAGGAGATTTGACAAAGATCCTCATCATGCCATGAGAAAAATTTTGTATCTGATTTACATCATTGGTAAGCCTAGTAATCAAAGAGGCATCTTGAAATTTATCTATATTATCAAAGGAAAAACCCTGTACCTTTGTATATAAATCTTCCCGTAAATCAGCACCAAAACTCTGAGATACTTTAGACGAAACTATATTCCTAATGATTGCAAATATAGCCCCTATAAAGGTAATGGCAATCATTAATCCTCCTAATTTCAAGATATAATCCATGTCTTTATTTTTTACCCCTTTATCAATTATCATTGACATAATGGTAGGATTAACTACATCTACTATAGTTTCAAGGACTATAAACGCAACGGCTATAAAATATTCTCTTTTATACCTATTAATATATTTTTTTAGATAGTTAAGATTCATTGGCTTCTCCTCAATAACTATTTATTATACTTTATTATATCATATTGTTTAGACCCTCGAAGTATAATTAGATCAATTATATTTTATATAAAAAAAGATTGCCTAAGCAATCTTTGATAAATATGAATATTTTATCCTCCTCCTACTGGTGGAAATAGTGATACAACATCCCCATCTTTAAGTTGACGACTAGCAGGACCATCTATTCCATTTAGGAGAAGCATACTCACTTCTTCTTCCTTTATACCTAAACAATTTATTATATCAGAAAGGGTAGTTCCTTCTTTAAACTCAATTACTTTTTTCTTCCATCTACCTTCTCTAAAATAAGCAAATAATCTAACTTCAACCTTAATCATAATAACACCCCCTCTATTAAATTATATTATATAATCCTAAACCATAAAAGCCCCTTTCGGGGCTTTTCGCTTATTCAGTTAC
>NZ_DATHXO010000491.1:0-1517 GCF_035459645.1 Schnuerera sp. | reverse complement strand
AGAGGAAGGATAGTAGGCATGGGTACCCATAAGGAACTTCTAGAGAATTCTGATGTTTATAGACAAATTGCCCTATCACAACTATCGGAGGAGGAACTTGCAATATGAGTGAAAGAAAGATTGAAGATCATAGAAGAAGACCTAAGGGTCCTATGAGAGGGATGGGAAGGTTTGATAAACCTAAAAATTTCAGAGAAACTTTTAGGAAACTTCTCAATTATTTAAGACCCTATAGAATAAAACTTATTATAGTAATAGTCTTTGCAATAGGAAGTGCAGCCTTTTCAATAGTAGGTCCTAAAATACTTGGTAAAGGGACTACCAAGATATTTGAAGGTCTTTTAGGTAAGGTATCTGGCATTCCCGGCTCTGGTATAGATTTTCAATATATAGGAAATATTATTTTAATCCTTATAGGACTTTATTTAACCAGTGCTTTATTTTCCTATATTCAGGGATTCATAGTTACTGGAGTAGCCCAAAGGATATCCTATAATTTAAGAAAGGAAATATCCAAGAAAATAAATAGGCTGCCCCTTAAATATTTTGACACAAATACTCACGGTGATGTATTATCTAGGGTTACTAATGATGTGGATACGGTAAGTCAAACATTAAACCAAAGTATGAGTCAGATTATTACCTCCGCTACCACTTTAATAGGGGTACTTATTATGATGATATCTATAAGTATCAGAATGACTATTGCAGCCCTTTTAATATTACCTATTTCAATGTTCTTAGTTTTAAGTATAGTTAAAAGATCCCAAAAATACTTTAAAGTTCAGCAAGAATCATTAGGACGGGTAAATGGTCATATAGAGGAAGTATACGGTGGGCATAATATAATGAAGGCCTTTAATGCAGAGGAAACAGAAATTGAAGAATTTAGAGGGATCAATGGAGATCTTTATAATTCAGCTTGGAAGGCTCAATTCTTATCAGGGATGATGCATCCTATTATGATGTTTATAGGTAATCTGGGTTATGTTGTAGTATCTATTCTTGGAGGATGGCTTGCCATTAGGGGAGCTATAGAAGTAGGGGATATTCTTTCCTTTATTCAATATATAAGGAGCTTTACCCAACCTATAGCTCAAGTAGCCCAAATAAGTAATGTACTACAATCTACTGTGGCTGCAGCTGAGAGGGTATTTGAATTTTTGGAAGAAGATGAAGAAATTGAAGAGAGCGAAACTCCCGTAAAATTGAAGAACATAGAAGGAAGGGTTAAATTTGAAAATGTGATATTTGGATATGATGAAGATAAAATAATCATTAAGAATTTTTCTGCTAATATTGAACCAGGTCAGAAGGTTGCAATAGTTGGACCTACAGGGGCAGGAAAAACTACAATAGTTAAACTTCTCATGCGTTTCTATGAATTAAATGAAGGTAGAATATTAGTTGATGGACAGGATATAAAGGATTTTACTAGAAAAGATTTAAGAAATAATTTTGGAATGGTTTTACAGGATACATGGCTTTTTTCTGGTACTATAATGGAGAATATTAGG
>NZ_DATHXO010000490.1:0-2257 GCF_035459645.1 Schnuerera sp. | reverse complement strand
ATTATCTTTATCTACTATTACTTTTTCTCCCACTTTTTGCTTAATTTCTTCTTTTAACCGTAATGAATAAGATACTTTTTTATTATCTATGATTTTCTCGATTTTAACATCCTTTTCCTTTTTTTCTAATAGAATGCCTTCCACATCATAAAAAAGAGTAGGTTTTAAATTATAAGCATTTATAATATTTTCTTTTGTATTCAAATTTATGGCTTCCATATTACCATCCTTATCTAAAGATTTCATTTACTATATCGACAAATCTTTAATTAAACTTTAAATAAATATAATATTTTCATATATTATGCCGATAGTATATAATAGAATAGTAAGGGAGTGTGACTTTATGGCAAGAATAGAAAAGGTTGGTATGGACAATATACAAAGAGTTGATAATATAAAATCTACCAATAAAAAGGAAGTACACAAAACCTTTAAAAACAAACTTATGGAAGTAGAACAAGAACATATTCGTGAACAACTTAAAATCCTTTACAATAAGATAGAAAATCAATCTGAAAAACTACAGGATAAATTATTTATTGAAGATTTGGTCCAATATAAAAAACTTGTGAAAGAATTTTTAGATGTTACTGTGAATAATTCCCATGTCTTTTATAAAGAAAATTCCTTGGATAGAAGAGGTCGTCATAGGGTATATTCTTTAGTAAAGAAGGTAGACAATGAATTAGATGAACTTACTAAAGATTTTTTAAACATTGAAGACAATAGGATAAAAATATTGAGAAGACTAGACGATATTAAAGGTTTACTTTTAGACATTCTTACATAAAAGAAAGGAGGCAGAAAAATGGAGGATCTATTTAAAAAGGTATTCTTTGCTGGTATAGGTACCATGGCTTTAACTTATGAAAAGGCCAATGAACTGGTAAAAGATCTAGTTGAAAAAGGTAAAATTACTGTAGAACAAGGGAAACAATTGAATGAAGAACTTAAAAGAGTGGTAAAAGATAATAACCAAAATACTCAAAATATGAATGATATAGAAATGAATATAAAAACATATTTAGATAATTTAAATTTAGCAACTAAAGAGGATATAGATAATATAAATAGAAGAATAGATGAATTAGAGAAAAATATTTAATATGGGGGGATAGACCATCTTGAGCATACAAGATGGTTTCTTAATATGGATAATAACTATACTAAAAAAAGATTAAAAGAAATTATATCTGTAGCTATGAAATATGGATTTAAAAATGGAATAAAAAACCCAAAAGAATTGCGATTAGCCTTGGAAGAATTAGGTCCTTCTTTTGTTAAGATTGGACAATTATTATCTACTAGAGTAGATATACTACCCATAGAATATATAAATGAATTCCAAAAATTACAAGATGATGTAAGCCCTGAAAAATTTAGCATTATGAAGGAAGTTATTGAATTTGAACTAAAAGATACTATTGATGAAATTTTTCTAGACTTCAAAAAAACCCCTATTGCTTCTGCTTCTCTGTCAGAAGTATATTTAGCCAAGCTTAAAACTGGAGAAAAAGTCGTTGTAAAGGTCCAAAGACCTTATGTAAAAGAAAAGATGTTATCAGATATCCAGATATTAAAAAAATTAGCTCCCTTTGTTAATTTCACAGCTACAGGAGAATTTGTAGACATGAAAAAAGTAGTGGATGAATTGAGTAAAGCCACTGAAAAGGAATTGAATTTCATAGAAGAGATGAATAATATTATTAAATTTACAGAAAACAATCTTGATGTAAAATTTATAACTGTTCCTAAAGTATATGAAGAATATTGTACATCTAAGGTTTTGGTAATGGATTATATATCGGGAATCAAAATTGATAATGTCAATAAATTAACTGAATCTGGCTACGATGTTAATGATATAGCTACTAAAATAACTTATAATTATTTTAAACAAGTTTTTGAAGATGGGTTTTTCCATGCAGATCCACATCCTGGAAATATTTTAATATCAGATAATACCATTAGTTATATCGATTTTGGTCTTATGGGTAGTTTAAGTGCAGGTTTAAGAAAGAAACTAAATGATATTTTAGAAGGCGCTGCTACAAAGGATATTGACCTAATTGCAAAATCTATTTTAAAAATAGGGACACGAAAAGGGTCCGTGGATTTAAATAAATTATATAAAGACATAGAAATATTGTATAGCATTTATATAGATGAACCCATTCATGATTATGATATTCCTCAAATTCTAGAAGAAATAATAATAGTCTGTAGAAAAAATAGTTTACATATGCCCCATAGC
>NZ_DATHXO010000489.1:0-2593 GCF_035459645.1 Schnuerera sp. | reverse complement strand
AAGATAGAATTAGTACCAGAAGATTTGGTAGTTATTTCTGCTTCTCCTATACCAGGAAATGAAAAAACTGTTTTTAGAGTTATAAATAAGCTTATGGAAATTGGTACAAAGGTTATTTATGAGTCTTTAGCTGATGTCCATGTTTCAGGACACGCTTGTCAGGAAGAATTAAAATTAATTCATACCCTTCTAAAACCTAAGATTTTTATACCAGTTCATGGTGAATATAGACATTTGAAAAGACATGGAGAATTGGCAATGGAATTAGGTATGCCAAAAGAAAATATTTTTATTGCTAGTAATGGTTCAGTTATTGAGTTTAGTAAAAATTCCGGTGCAATAAATCAATATGTTCAATCTGGTAATATTTTGGTAGATGGTTTAGGAATAGGAGATGTAGGAAATATAGTCTTAAGGGATAGGAAACATTTATCTGAAGACGGTTTAATTGTTGTAGTTGTAACTATGAGCAAACAAGAAGGAAGGGTAATTGCTGGCCCAGATATTATTTCTAGAGGATTTGTTTATGTGAGAGAGTCAGAAGATTTAATGGAAGAGGCTAGAGAAGTAGTAAGGAATGTACTAACTGAATGCGAAAAAAGGAATATAACTGATTGGGCAACACTTAAGTCAAGTATAAGGGATGCTTTAAGAGGTTTTATATATGAAAAAATAAAGAGAAATCCAATGATTTTACCCATTATTATGGAAGTTTAATAATTTTAATCCTAGTATATTGTTGCCAAATATGCTAGGATTTTTTTAGGGTATTTACTTGTTTAGTAATGGTACATAATGGTATAATATTGAATTAAATAATGGAGGTGGGAAATGGGAGCACGTCTTTTAATATATTTATTTGTATTAATACTTGGAGGTTATTTAGGATATAAGGATAAAATAAACATAGGCTTAAGCAATAAGCTTGATTTTATCCAAAATATTAGTTTGTTTTTTCTTTTATTTATCATGGGAATAAGAATAGGCTTAGATGAAAAAGTTATTAGATCCTTTTTTTCCATAGGATTTAAGGCAGGAATAATTTCTATATCTACAATTATTATTACCATTATAATTACTAGAATCATATCTAAGTTTATAATTTTAAAGGAAGGAGAAAATAAACTTGAGCCTTAAAATACTACTATCTGTTTTAATAGGAGTTGGCGTAGGTCATTACCTATTGCCTTTAACGTTTTTTTCATATACTGATATTATTATAGATATTGGTTTATGTATATTACTATTTTTTGTTGGAATTGATATTGGAAGACAAAAAAATGTTCTATCTAGCATAAAGACTTTAGGTTTAAAAATATTATTTGTGCCTTTTGGAATAATAGTAGGAGGTATTTTGGGGGGAGTATTTGCTGGTGTAATACTAAATATGCCTTTAAAGGAGGCGGGAGCAATTGGTTCTGGATTAGGTTGGTATTCATTATCCTCTATGATGCTTATTAATTATTCTACTGAACTAAGTACCCTTGCATTTTTATCAAATGTTATTAGAGAGATCATTGGGTTGATTTTAGTTCCTGTTGTTGCAAAGCATATAGGATATATAGAGAGTGTATCAGTTTGTGGTGCAACTGCTATGGACACTGCCTTACCTGTAATATCTAGGGCTACTGATTCTCAAACTTCTATTATAGCTTTTATATCAGGAGTAATTTCAACTATATCAGTTCCTATTGTATTACCAATAATATTGAAATTATAGGAGGTAATAATATGAATAATGTTTATGATCAAGCCCATAAATTAGCACGTGCAATAAGGGCTTCAGAAGAGTACAAGACCTATGTAGGAAAAAGAAAAGCTGTTTATTCTGACGAGAAAAACAAAAAAATGGTAGAAGATTTTAAAAACAAAGTTCTTCAAATACAGATGGAACAAATGTCAGGAAAAGAAGTAGAACAAGAAGAATTAGAAAAGATTAGTAAATTGGAAGAAGTTTTAACGTTGAATCCAACCATTAATGATTTTTTAAATGCTGAATTGAGATTTTCCCAATTAGTTCAAGATATAAATAAGATTATAGGAGATGCTATAGAGTTAGAGAATAATTAAATAGCTTAGCTGAGGAGGTATATAGATGAATACAAAATATTTGACAAAAGCTAGCTTGATAGCAGGTATTTATTTAGTTCTTGTTTTGATTCAGATTCCAATGGGGAATCTGGCTTTTGGACCTATACAACTTAGAATAGCAGAAGGATTAACCCTATTGCCACTAGTAGAAACGGCAGCGATACCAGGATTGTTTATTGGATGTTTAGCAGCAAACTTTTTACTCACACCTTACTCAGCCTTTGGTTTAATTGATATAATAGGGGGAAGTTTAGTAACCTTAGTAGCTGCATATTTAACTAGCAAGATGCCAAATAAGGTTCTAGGAGCATTGCCTCCCATATTATTAAATGGTTTTATTGTATCTATATGGGTATCTTATTTTACCAATATACCTTATTTGTATACTGTGGTAGGGATTAGCGTTGGGGAAACTGCATCGGTAGCTATCTTTGGTACATTAATATTGTCCGTATATAGTAAAGCTACAAAACATATTAAAAACCAATAATTATTATAATTT
>NZ_DATHXO010000488.1:0-2233 GCF_035459645.1 Schnuerera sp. | reverse complement strand
TAGTACCCTTTGGATTGACTATGATACTATCTAAGAACAAGAAATGGGCAAATAAGGAACTAGCTAAACATAAAGGATAAAAACTAAAAGAAGGAGCTAAAACCTCCTTCTTTTTTAGATACAATATATGAAGGAGAGAACTTGCTATGATAGATTTCAAAAAAACTGTAATATATCAAATATATCCAAAATCCTTCAAGGACTCTAATGGAGATGGGATTGGAGATCTGAAAGGAGTTACAGAAAAAATCGACTATTTAAAAGAATTAGGTGTAGACTATATCTGGCTTACACCTTTCTATGTATCTCCTCAAAAGGATAATGGCTACGATGTAGCAGATTATAGAAATATAGATCCTAAATTTGGAACTATGGAAGATTTTGAAGAACTGGTAAAGGTAGCAGAAAAAAATGGAATAGGGTTAATGTTAGATTTAGTTTTAAACCACACATCAACAGAGCATAAATGGTTTAAAAAGGCTTTAGCTGGAGAACAAAAATATAAAAATTATTATATATTTAAAGAGCCTAAAGATAGCAAAGAGCCAACTAATTGGTTATCTAAATTTGGGGGTTCTGCATGGGAATATGTAGAGGAATTTGATGAATATTACCTTCATCTATTCCATAAAACTCAAGCAGATCTTAATTGGGATAACCCAAAGGTAAGAAAAGAAGTATATGATATAGTCAACTTTTGGATGGATAAAGGAGTTAAAGGTTTTAGACTAGATGTTATAAATCTAATATCTAAACCAGATGAATTTGAAGACGATTTAGAAGGAGATGGTAGAAGGTTTTATACCGATGGACCTAGAGTCCATGAATATATAAAGGAATTAAATAAAAATACCTTTGGTTCCAAGAAAGATATAATTACAGTAGGTGAGATGTCTTCCACTGATATTGAAAACTGTATCAGATATTCAAATCCTGAGGAAGAAGAATTATCCATGGTATTCAATTTCCACCACTTAAAGGTAGATTATAAAGATGGAGACAAATGGTCTTTAATGGACTTTGATTTTATAGAATTAAAACGAATATTAATAGATTGGCAATTAGGTATGGAAAGAGGCAATGGATGGAATGCTCTATTCTGGTGTAATCACGATCAACCTAGAGCTATATCTCGATTTGGTGATGATGGAAAATATCGAGAAGAATCGGCTAAAATGCTGGCCACTGCTCTCCATATGTTACGAGGAACACCCTATATATATCAAGGTGAAGAAATAGGTATGACCAATCCCTATTTTGATAAAATAGAAGACTATAGGGATGTGGAATCCATACAATACTATCATATATTGAAGGATAAAGGTATAACTAATGATAAGATAATGTCTATTTTAAAATCTAAATCCAGAGACAATGCTAGAACTCCTATGCAATGGAACTATGAGGATAATGGAGGATTTACTACAGGTAAACCTTGGATTTCTATAAATTCTAATTATAAGGATATAAATGTGGAGAAAGCGTTAAAGGACAAGGATTCTATTTTTTATCATTATAAAGAATTAATACGACTAAGGAAGGAATACAATATAATTTCTCATGGAAGTTTCATACCCCTTTATGAGGAAGATGATCAAATATTTGCATATATGAGAAGTTATGAAGGAGAAAGGCTTTTAGTAATAAACAATTTTTATAAAGAAGAGACCATATTTGAATTGTCTAAAAAAATAGATTTAGAAGGTTCTAAAATAAAGATATTGATTTCCAACTATAAAGATTCTAGTGAAGATATTAAAAAATTAAAACTAAGACCTTATGAATCCATAGTATATCATATTGAAAAATAATTTTGGTAATGGTACTATTAATTAAGGTGATATAGAATGGAAGTCAAATATTTAAGCATTTATAACGACATAATGGATTCAATAGACAACAAAACAATTAAACCTGGAGAGAAACTTCCCTCTGAAAATGAACTAATGCGAAAATATGATGTATCAAGAGATACAGTAAGAAAAGCCTTAGATTTATTAGAAGGTAATGGCTATATCCATAAGATAAAGGGGAAAGGTTCTTTTGTATTGGATATAGACAAATTAGATTTTCCTATAACTGGAATAATAACTTTCAAAGAACTATCTGAAAAAATGGGAGTAAGCTCTAAAACCATAGTCCATGAATTAGATCTTATTAAACCAGATAAATTTTTAATTAAAAAATTAGAATTGTCTAAGAAAGATTTAATTTGGCGAGTTATAAGAGCTAG
>NZ_DATHXO010000487.1:0-4413 GCF_035459645.1 Schnuerera sp. | reverse complement strand
TTATAAGGGTTCTTTTGAAGCTGAGAATATAATTTTTGAAACTAGAGAATTAATATGTGAACTATTTAACTATAATAAAGTTGAAAATGTAATATTTACTAAAAACATTACAGAAAGTCTTAATGTATTGATAAAAGGATTGATAAAAACAGGAGACCATGTAATAGTATCATCAATGGAACATAATGCAGTTACTAGACCATTAAATAGCCTTGTAAAAATAGGAGTTGAATTTACTAAAGTCCCTTGCAATAAATTAGGAGAATTGAATCCTGAAGATTTATTAGAATATATTAAACCCAATACTAAAGCTGTAGTTATGACCCATGCTTCAAATGTTTGTGGTACTATTTTAGATTTAAA
The DNA here is from genome assembly GCF_035459645.1 of Schnuerera sp. Classification (NCBI taxonomy): domain Bacteria; kingdom Bacillati; phylum Bacillota; class Tissierellia; order Tissierellales; family Tepidimicrobiaceae; genus Schnuerera; species Schnuerera sp. The sequence goes on along the minus strand of NZ_DATHXO010000487.1, from coordinate 4,050 downwards.
AAGAGTGGGATCTATATGTAAAGAAAATGGATTATATTTTATCATTGATACGGCACAAACAGCAGGCTTTTTAGATATTGATTACAAAGATATAGGAGCTGATGCTATAGCATTTACAGGGCATAAAGGTCTTTTAGGTCCTCAAGGAATTGGAGGTTTTATTGTAAATGATGATATGGTGACAGTATTGGATACTTTCATAGAAGGAGGTACAGGTAGCTTATCTGATAAGGAAATACAACCTGAATATATGCCCGATAAATTTGAAGCTGGAACATTGAATATTCCAGGAGTTTATGGATTAAACGCTTCTTTAAGATATATTTTAAAGGAAAAAGTAAAGACCATAAGGGAAAAAGAATTACTTTTAGTAAATCACTTTATTGAAGAGATTTCAAATATCCAAGAAGTGAAAACTATTGGGAAAAAAGATTTAAAAGATAGAACTGGAGTAGTATCAATAGATGTTCCTCATATGGATAATGCTGAAGTATCTTATAATCTATATAATGACTTTGGCATAATGACTAGATGTGGACTTCATTGTGCACCATCAGCTCATAAAACTTTGGGAACTTTTCCAAAGGGTACGGTTAGATTTAGTTTTAGTCATTTTAATACGATAGAAGATGTAAATTATGCAGTGGACGCAATAAATAAGATAGTAAAAGGTTGATAGACTATGTATAAAGCCTTAGTTTTTATTATAATAATGAAAACTAAGGCTTTAATTTTTTGATTATTTTCATAATTTTATTGCATTTATATTAATAAATATTATACAATAAAATAAAATAAAGATTCACTATTTATATAGCTAAAGTATATAAAATATATTTGAATTAAAACTGAGGTGAGAATATGGTAAAACTGAAAAGCAAAGAAAAGGTACTTAAAGAATATATGAGTAGATATCCTGAACTAGACAATTTTTTTAAAGAAGAGCTTTCAGAAGAATATGGTCGATATGTAGAGGCTTCTCCACATATTCAGTTTATGGAGATTCTTGCACAGTATGGAATGATTAAATTTTTTAGAGATAATATGCTAGTGCAACAATAGAGAATGTAGCTAAAATCCAGTGAAAGAAATTTTCAACTGGATTAATTTATTTCTATAAACATATATAATCATAAGGAGATGTTTCAAATATGAAATATAAAATTGCTAAAATTATTAGCCTTATAACGGTAGTTCCATTAGTAGCTTTCTTTACTATACTATTATCTTTTATTTATGGGATAGATCAATCTGTTAAAACTGGTTGGCTTATATATTCTATTGTTTTTTTAACAGTAATTCCATTGCTTGCCTACCCAGTTCATAGGATGGTACCAAGATTTAAAAAACAGGGAAGAAAAATCGAAAGAAAGTTAGCTTTTATATTTGCTGTCATAAGTTATGTAATTGGCTCAATTCTTACCTTTTATTATGGCGCACCAGTATTGGTCAAAAAAATATTTATGGCTTATTTATCATCAGGAGTATTTTTAACCTTTGTAAATAAGGTATTAAAGATTAAAGCTAGTGGACATGCTTGCGGTGTATCTGGACCTATTACTTTGTTAGTTGATCTAGTTGGAACAAAGATGTTATGGCTTTTTTTAATAATACCGGTAATATATTGGTCTAGAATAAATTTAAAAAGACATAGTATAAGAGAATTGATTTTAGGGACATTAGTAGGGATTTTTTCTACATTATTCGCTATTAGTTTAGTTTAAAATTATAATCTTGCTTGACATGGAAATTTTCATATGATACGTTCAATAAGTCGAGAAGGTTAACAAATAAACCAAAAGGAGAATTAAAATATGAGTGAAAACAAAGTATTAGCAACAGTTAATGGAAAAGAAATAACTGATAAAGAAGTATATAATTTCTTAAATCAGTTAGCTCCACAAACGGCAGCTCAGTTTAATACACCAGAAGGTATCAATAAATTGGCAACTGAGTTGGTAAATCAAGAACTTCTATATTTAGAGGCAGTTGAAGATGGATTAGATAAGGAAGAAAATTTTAAAAGTCAATTAGAAAGTGTAAAAGAAAATGTTCTAAAACAATATGCAATCAATAAACTATTTGAAAACATTTCAGTATCTGAAGAAGAGATACAGAATTTTTATAATGAGAATAAGGAATATTTCAAAACTCCAGAATCTGCTCGAGCTAGCCATGTATTAGTTGATGATGAAGAAAAAGCAAAAGAAATATTAGAAGAAATTAACAATGGTTTATCTTTTGAAGATGCTGCTACTAAGTATTCTAGCTGTCCTTCAAAACAAAACGGTGGAGACTTAGGTGAATTCACTAGAGGTAAAATGGTACCAGAATTCGAAGAAGCTGCTTTTGCAATGGAAGAAGGGGAAATAAGCGAACCTGTAAAAAGCCAATTTGGATATCATATAATTAAATTAAGTTCTAAAAAAGAATCTAGAATTAGCGCTTTGGAAGAAGTAAAAAACCAAATTAACCAACAACTAGTAATGATGAAACAACAGGAAAAATATTTAAATAAAGCAGAAGAACTTAAAAATAAATATGATGTAAAGACTTATTTTTAAGAATTGAAATACAGAAAACAAAAAGAATAGAAAATAATATAAGGTCCTAGTTTCTTTAAATGTAGAGAACTAGGACTTTATATTTAAATAAATCTTCCAATGGGGGAGAATGGTTTGTTTATCAAATTAACAATATAAGGAATTTTTTTCTCATGCACTATAAGACAACAAGTTGATGGACCTCCTGATTTCAGTACATCAATATGTTCTGGGAAACTTTTATTTACCCTTAGACCTGATAATTTTTCTAATATACTTAATTCATATTTTATTCCCTTTGAGCCGACTGGAACTGCTTCTATTATCTCATTTGAATTAGAGATATCCAGATAATCTTTTAATTGAAGTACATCCTTAGAATTTAAAACTTCATTTCCTACAAGAGGATATCCTAAAAGGGAAATATACATATCTTTCTTAACTTTTTTAATTTTTAAATCAGAAATCTTTGCTCTAGATATTACAGTAATCCCTACACCTGTCATAGATGTAGGAAAATTTTCTTCAGTACTTCCTGTTAAAAATAGATCTGAAAGTTTATTTTCTTCAAGTTCACTTTTTATGCCTTTTATAATTTTTTTACCTGTAGGGTTCATTTCAACAGATAAAGTATCAGATATAACGATTGGTTTTGCACCAACACATAAAGCTTCCGAAAGAGCAACTTTTATAGTAGTTCTTCCTACCATTTCTTCATTTATTTTTAAGATATCATTATCCTTGTTACCTATTGCACCTAAGCTATCACAAGAGATAACGTAGGCAATGTCCTTTTCATAAATAATGATTAAATCTCTATATCTTTCTATCAAAGACATTACCATCCATTTTTTCCATTCCCTTATAAACTAAAGAAGCTAAAAATATATTAATAAATGAAGCAATTGTCAAAGGAAGAACCCATCCTATAAAAAATCCCCATCCAAATATAGGTACGAATAATAGAGTAGAAATAGGACCGTTTAATATAGTAGCAACAATTATTCCAATAGATATATTAAATTTTTTACAACAAAATCTAAATATATATGCATATATTGCCATTTGTATTGCTATGTATATATGAATAGGAATACCTAAAGGAAATCCAGAAGTAATTGCTGTAAGCAGATGACCCAAACTTATTACAATAGCACCATACCAACCTCCTAAATATAATGCAGCAAAATATCCTGGCATCGAATCGAAAGCAACAGTGTTAAAAACTTTTATAAGGGCACCTACCGCACTTAAAGCTATAAGCATGGCAACCATAGTAAGGGTTTTAATATGTTTTGATGAATTTATTTTTTCTTTCAAACTATCAACCTCCTAATATTTTATACTAAACTACACGAAACTGTTTCTTTTTATTTAAAGTAGGGACAATATAAGGAATATTAGTAATTGGATTATCAAGTAATTCTACATCGATTGAAAAAGCTGATTTTATATTGTCAAAAGTTAGTACCTTTTTAGGAGAACCAGAACCCATTATTTGTCCTTC
>NZ_DATHXO010000486.1:0-2301 GCF_035459645.1 Schnuerera sp. | reverse complement strand
AATCATAGGTATCCTCATAGCTCTTTAAGTATATTCCTTTTGAGTTATGGATAACTTTGTTTCTAATATATCTAATATATTTTATATTCTTTTCTTTTGCCACTTTTCTTGCATTTTCTGTAACTACCTTTGCATAGGGATGAGAAAGATCTACTATTATGGATATATGGTTTTTAGAAACAAAATCTAACATATCATCATAATCCATTCTGCCCATATAAAATCTTGTTCCCTGAAAAAATTCTTCTCCGCTCTCTGTTGCCACTGTAACGATATAATTATTTAAATCTTTTATTCTATTTATAAGTCTTCTAGATTCACTAGTACCACCTATTATCCATATCATCTTATATGGTACCCCCTTTGAGTTATCATTAGAACATACTGTATCTTTCACAATATTTGAGGTCATTCCTCTATGTCTCCTTTGAAATAGATATGGTTATTCCATCTTTTTTTATTTTTCCAGTTAACATCTTTCCTCCTAGTAAGTGAGCAGAAGGTTCTGATACAGAATATACTCCTATTGTTTCCTTTACAAATTGGGATTTCGGGAAATTATCTTCTACCTTTTTTATCTCTTCTAAAGTAAATATTTTCAAAGGACATTTGAAATGGTTACAAGCCTCTATTATACCTATTTCATCCTTTTTCACTTCTATGGTTCCTATGGCTTTAATTGCATTAAAAGATAAATTTAATTGAGTTAGTATATTTTCAATGGCTTCTATTATCCTTTTACCTTCCATGCCCCTTCTACACCCTATACCTATATTCATATTCTTAGGGATTAATCTACAGTATTTTTCATAGGGTATGTTTATATCTTTTTGAGAACTTACTATAATAACTCCTTTAATAGAATGATCTATATCCTGAAAATTATCTATTATTTTTAGATTGTCATATTTTATAACTTCCTTCAACTCGGAATAAAACCCTATTTTGTTTTTATTTACCATCATGGCAGTAATATCCTTTATCGCTCGCATATTCTCCATATAGTAATTGTTTTTCATTGCAAATAGATCTATGGATTCTATGCCCCTATTGTCAGAAGCAGTAGTAATTACAGGAATAGCGCCTATAGTATCTGCTACCCATTTAGCTACTTCATTTGCTCCTCCTATATGGCCTGATAATAAACTGATAGAAAAATTACCTTCATCGTCTACCACCACTATAGCTGGATCTACAGTTTTGTTAATTATATAAGGGTTAATAAATCTAACAGCAATTCCTGTAGCAGATATAAAAATTAGTCCATCGTATTCATCAAATAAACAAACAATTATGGATTTAATCCCCCCATTAATTTCACTATTAATAAAATGATGAACAGTATATTCATTGTTTTTAGAGCTCAATTTAACTAGTTTTTCTCCTATTTCTTTTCCCAGTTGTGTAAAAGATATACAGGCGATTTTCATTTAGAAGCCTCCCTATATTCATGAGAAAAGGATGGGTCATATAGTTTAGACCTTTCGTATTCTCCTTTTATAAAATCCCCTACTAATATCTGAGCGGTTTTAGTAATTTCGGCCTGCTCTACCTTTTTTTCTATGTCCCTTAAAGTACCCATTATTATCTTTTCATCATCCCAAGTTGCCTTATATACTACAGCTACTGGTATATCCTCATTACCATAACCCTTTTTTAACTTTTCTACTACCCTACTCATATCCTTTACTGATAGGAATAAAGCCATCGATGCTTTATGTTGAGCTAATAACTCTAAATCCTCTTCTTCTGGTACTGGAGTTCGCCCTTCTATTCTTGTTAAAATCACCGTTTGGGTTACATTAGGCAATGTAAACTCTTTTTTTATGGCAGAGCAGGCAGCAGTAAAGGAGCTAACACCAGGGATAACTTCGTACTCTATATCCCTCTCATCTAATGAATCCATCTGTTCTCTTATTGCCCCATAGATAGTTGGATCTCCTGTATGTAACCTTACTACTTTTAACCCTTCATTTACTGCCTTTTCCATCTTATCTACTATTTTTTCCAAGGTCATAGAAGCACTATTATATATCTCACAAGTATCTTTACAAAATTTTAAATGCTCTTTTGATACTAGGCTTCCAGCATATATGACCATATCTGCTTTTTCTAATAGTTTCCTCCCTTTAATGGTTATTAAATCTACATCTCCAGGACCTGCTCCTACAAAACTAATCATTGGATTTCCTCCTCCCTAAAATATGAGACATATAGTCTTTTCATCTTTTTACTCCCTTTACTATAAATATAGGATTGTTCCCTTTCATAAGACCTATCTTATCCATATAAGAAGACTGG
>NZ_DATHXO010000485.1:0-3294 GCF_035459645.1 Schnuerera sp. | reverse complement strand
GCCTCAAGTACTGTTATATGGTCCTCCACATTATATGCCTTACCATTTATGGTTATTTTAGCCATATTATTCAACTCCTACTTGCTTTTCTCTTCCTCAAATAGTTTTTCAAATACACCATCTAACTCTAAAGCTTCCTTCCATGTAGCTTCTACAAACTGTCCATCTACCTTTTTATAAGGAGTTTCTGGCTCATCTACATATAGTAATTCAGTAGTAAGCCTTCCTTTTAAACATAAAGGTCTTCCTTCAGAAGGAGCTTTTGCTCTTACAGCAATATTTTTGCCTTTCTTAGATAATACTTCAAAATTACATCCATAGTCACAAGCTTTGCATTTTACTGATTTTATATCACTATCCCATGTTCTAGTTTTACCTACAACCCTTTTGTCTATAAGGGCTCCCACAGGACAAGCTACTACACATCTATTACAGGAAACACAGGTTGATTCTTCTAAAGTAAAATCTGCATCTGCAACTATTCGAGTATCAAATCCTCTTCCTGCAAAAGATAGAACTTTTCTATCATGTACTTGAGCACAAGTTCTAACACATTTACCGCAAAGTATACATTTGCTATCATCTTTTAAAATATATGGACTTGATGTATCCACATAATTAGGTCTTCTTTCTCCATCATGTTCTCTAAATTTTACATCGTATCTATAAGCATACTCTTGCAGCAGACATTCTCCTGCTTTTTGACAAGTTAAACAGTCATTAGGATGGTTGTCTAAAAGCAATTGGAGTATTTCTTTCCTTATAGATACTACCTTTTCAGACTCTGTATATACTACCATTCCTTCTTTTACTTTAGTAGAGCATGAAGTTTCCAGTTTGTTTCTTCCTTCAATCTCCACTAAACAAAGTCTACAAGCCCCTACTATTTCTAAATTTGGATCGTAACATAAAGCAGGTATATCTATACCTATTCTCTTAGCTGCTTGAATTATATTATAATCCTTAGGCACAGTTACTTTTTTACCATCTATAGTAAGAGTTACATTTCCCATGACAAACCTCCTCCTATCTCTTAATTACAGCGCCAGTCGGACAGACTTCCATACAGGTGCCACACTTAATACATTCATCAGTATTTATTACATGTCTTTCTTTTACTTTTCCACTAATACATGAAACAGGACAGTTTCTAGCACACTTTGTACATCCTATACAATCTTCTGTAATGAAAAATTCTAAAAGAGCCTGACATGAGCCGGCAGGGCATCTTTTATCATAAACATGAGCTTCGTATTCATCTCTAAAATATTTCATAGTAGATATGACTGGATTTGCAGCTGTTTGTCCTAAACCACATAAAGAACCGTTGGTAATAGTTTCAGATAAGGATTCAAGTCTATCTAAATCTTCTGGTGTTCCTTCCCCATTGGTTATCCTTTCCAATATTTCTAACATCCTCTTAGTTCCTTCTCTACATGGAACACATTTACCACAGGATTCTTCAACAGTAAAATCTAAGAAAAATCTTGCGATGTCTACCATACAATTGTCTTCATCCATTACTACCATTCCACCAGAACCCATTATGGAACCTAATTCAGCTAAAGATTCAAAGTCAACAGGAGTATCTATATGTTCTTTAGGTATACAACCACCAGAAGGTCCTCCCGTTTGAATTGCCTTAAATTCTTTGTCATTAGGAATGCCTCCACCTATGTCATATATTATATCTCTTAAAGTAACTCCCATAGGCACTTCAATAAGTCCTGTGTTTTTTATCTTTCCTCCTAATGCAAATACCTTAGTTCCAGGAGAATCTTTTGTTCCAATGTTTTTAAACCATTCTACTCCATTTTGGAATATGGCTGGAACATTTGCAAGAGTTTCAACATTATTTATTATAGTTGGTTTTCCCCATAAACCTTTATGAGCAGTCCTGTGGATTTTAGTCCTAGGCATTCCTCTTTTGCCTTCAATAGATTCCATTAAAGCCGTTCCTTCACCACATACAAAAGCTCCTGCCCCTAGCCTTAATTCTATATCAAAACTAAAATCAGTTCCTAGTATATTCTTCCCTAATAATCCCTTTTCCTTAGCTTGTTCTATAGCTACTTCTAGTCTGTGTACAGCTATTGGGTACTCTGCTCTTACATAAATATAACCTTGATCTGACCCTATAGCATAGCCACAAATCGCCATAGCTTCAAGAACTGAATGCGGATCTCCTTCAAGGATAGATCTATCCATAAATGCACCTGGATCTCCCTCATCTGCATTACATATTACATATTTCTGGTCTGCTGGATACTTAAATGCTGTTTCCCATTTGCGGCCTGTCGGGAATCCTGCACCTCCCCTACCTCTCAAATTGGATTTTTTCATAAATTCAATAACTTCTTCTTGAGTCATGTCAGTTATTACTTTTGCTAAAGACTGATATCCATCAAAAGCTATATATTCATCAATATCCTCTGGATTAATAAGTCCACAATTTCTTAAAGCAACTCTCGTTTGTTTTTTATAAAAATTAACTTCATTTACAGGCATAACTGTTTTTTCTTCGACAGCACCTTCGTATAATAATCTTTTTACAATATGCCCTTTTTCAAAATGTTCTTCTACTATTTCATCAACATCTTCTAATTTCACATGACTATAAAATATCCCTTCTGGATATATAACTATATTAGGTCCAGCTTCACATAAGCCAAAGCAACCTGTTAATTTTACTTTAATACTGTCTAATCCTCTTTCCTTCACTTTTTCTTCCAATAGCTTTCTAATCTCATCTCCTTGGGAAGAATGACATCCAGTACCACCACATACTAAAACATGAGTTGGATGAGCATCCATATCTTTTTGGTCAAAAGATATTGTAGACTGCTCTTTTTGCCTTAAACTAATTTTTTCTAAGGTTTCTTCTTTTATTTTCTTTAACTCATCAATGGTTTTCAAATTACCACCTCCAGATTATCTATATTTATCTATAATCTCTTCTACATCTTCAGGTTTTAACTTACCGTACACATCCTCATTCACCGTCAATACAGGTGCTAAACCACAAGCCCCTAAACACCTTGTTGCATCAATAGAAAATTTTCTATCTAGTGTAGTTTGTCCTACACTAATTCCTAGCAATTCTTCTACTTTATCTAATATTTCCTGAGACCCTTTTACATAACAGGCAGTTCCTAAACATACACCTATTTTATATTCTCCTTTTGGGATCAAAGAAAATTGAGAGTAGAAGGTAGCTACTCCATAGATTTCAGATAGAGGGACTCTGAGTTCATCAGAAATCATCTTTTGAACCTCTATAGGAAGATAACCAAA
>NZ_DATHXO010000484.1:0-2244 GCF_035459645.1 Schnuerera sp. | reverse complement strand
AAGGTCATGGTGAAGTATGTCATGTTCCTCTATCTCCTGTATCTTGGGCTTATACAGATACTTTAGAGGAAAAGATGAATAAATATGAATACAATCCAGATAAAGCTATAGAACTATTAGAAGAAGCTGGATGGGAACTTGGCTCCGATGGGATTAGAGAAAAAGATGGTATGAAACTTAATTTTGTATACTCTACATACCCAGATGTAGAATGGGTTGACCAATTGATACCAGTATTAATTGACAACTGGGGTAAAATTGGTGTTAGTATAGAAGTAAACTATATGGATTTTAATGCATTATCAGATGCAGTATACGAAGAACAAGACTTCGATATGTACAATATGGCATGGTCATTAAGTATTGACCCAGATGCTTATTCAATATTCCATAGTAGTCAAGCTAAAAAATCAGGTAATAATGCCGTTCAATTTAAAAATGAAAAGAACGACCAATTATTAGAGGCAGGAAGAAAAGAGCTTGATCAAGAAAAGCGTACAGAAATTTATGAAGAATGGGCTCTTAATATAAACGAAGAGTTGCCATATATATTCGTATATCAAAGAGAACAATGGAATATGGTTAATGACCGTATAAAAGGCTTTGAGTGTACACCATATGAAAATATGGCTCATCCTAATGTATTCTTAAATATGGAGATTGCAAAATAGAAAAATTTACAGCAATAAAGATAAATAGGCATAAACCCGGTTTAGACCACCGGGTTTATGTTATATTAACCTAAACTTTATAGCATTAAAGGGATGATAATTGAGGAGGGATAATATGCTAAAATATATTGGACGAAGGCTCATGCATCTAATACCTGTAATTTTACTAATATCTATTCTTTTATTTGGAATTATCAAAATGACTCCTGGGGATCCAGTTGGGGCAAACTTGGATCCAAGATCTACTGCAGAACAAAAAGCAGCGGAAAGAGCTAGACTAGGATTGGACAAACCAATACCTGTTCAATATTGGGAATGGTTAAAGCGTTCAGTGAAAGGAGATTTTGGTGATTCCTATATTTATAAAGTACCTGTTAGTAAGGTAGTTCCCGGTTTTATTTGGAATAGTTTTGTATTAAATGTTTTTGTTTATATATTTGCATTTTTAATAGCTGTTCCAATTGGTATAATAACAGCAGTGAAACAGTATTCAAGAACGGATAACTTTTGGAGTGCTTTTTCCATTATAGGTATTTCCATGCCTACGTTTTTCTTTGGGCTGTTACTAATTTACTTTTTTGCAGTTAAATTAGATTTATTCCCTATCAATGGAATGAGGACAGTTGGTAGCAAAGCTACAGGTTTAGCAAATATTAAAGATGTATTATATCATATGGTTTTACCAGGTATTGTTTTAATAATAGCAAATTTAGCAAGTTTAGTTCGTTATACAAGAACTTCTATGTTAGAGGTTATAAATCAAGACTATATTCGTACTGCTAGATCTAAAGGTTTAGAAGAAAAGGTGGTAATATATAGACACGCTTTTAGAAATGCTCTTATCCCTATAATAACTATTGTAGGGTTTACGATACCAGTCCTATTTTCAGGAGCGGTAATGTTAGAAACTGTATTTAACTGGCCTGGTATAGGAAGGATTTTAATAGATGCGGTTAATCTCAGGGATTACAACCTTATGATGGCATTAAATATGTTTTTTGCGATATTAACATTACTTGGGAATCTATTGGCAGATATAGGATATGCTTTAGTAGATCCTAGGATTAAAGTAGATTAAAGGAGGGCGGACAGTAGATGACTGAGAAGAATATGGATTTAGAACCTGGTAAAAAAAATATAGAAGAGATAAGCGAAAGTGAACAAGAAATATTAACTCCATGGAAGTTGATAAGGCGTAAATTTGTAAAGAGAAAACCTTCAGTAGTAGCTCTAGTAATGCTTGTGATAATTATTTTAGCTGTAGTATTGGCGCCTCTTTTAACGGTTCATGACCCTTATGAATTGAATATGACAAATACTAACCAACCTCCTTCTAGAGAACATAAATTGGGAACGGATGAATTGGGTAGAGACTATCTTGCAAGGGTTCTGCATGGAGGTCAAGTTGCGTTACAAGTAGGATTATTTGCTGTAATTATTCGAGTAATAATTGGAACTCTAATAGGAGGGATTGCTGGATATTATGGTGGATGGATAGATAATGTTTTAATGAGAATAACTGAAGTTTTCATGTCTTTTCCTTTTTTACCTCTGGTAATTACTGTTTCTGCAG
>NZ_DATHXO010000483.1:0-6714 GCF_035459645.1 Schnuerera sp. | reverse complement strand
CTCTTAAAGGAAGGCAGAAATATCCATATTTACGCTTCCCTTCCTGAACTCTCTGGTTCAGTTTAAAGGTCTTTGTATCCTTTTAAAGGTAACATAACCATAACAAAATGTCAATAAAAAATTATATCAGACAGGAGAGAGTGGATTGCGCTCCTGTCTGATATTTCTGATTGACAATGTAATTTTACTGCATACCTCCACCAGTAAGACCAGACTTAACTTGTTGGACATCATTAGAATTAGCAGTTGGTGCTGGAACATAATAACCTTTTTGTTCTGCTATTTGAAATAATTGATATTGAAATTGTTCTGCTTCATCTCTTAACTGTTGCAATGTACTTCTAAGCTGTTGATTAGCACATTCTGTTATAGCTTTAGTATAACTGTCAATACTTGCTTTTGTTGTAGTTATAGCATCATTAACCATATCCTTTTCTTGCATTCCCTTTCCCCTCCTACTTCAATGAATTTATAAAACTTGTAACCGTAGTTTGTGCATCTTGACCAGATTGCTTAAACAATTGTTTAAGCTGTTGATCTTGACATTGATTAGAGTAAAAATCATATTTTGTTACCATATTTTGATGTGCACCTACAATTTCTCTAACATTCTGTAATTCCAATTGATTTATATTTCCCATATTTATAGGATTTTTTAGTGCCATATAACTACTCCTTTCATTTAATTGTTTTGATTTCATTTAATATTTTGCCTTATAACTTCTCTATTTATTCATGGAAAAAAACTCATAAATATTATCTTAAAATGAGGAAATAATATTTTTGAATGGAGGTGAGATGATGAAAAACAAAGTAGTAGTTGAAAACACTTTAACACCATATATTGAACATCTAAAAAGTTTAGGTTACGATGTATATACTCTTTATAAAAATTCTAATTTGGAGAATATTACTTCTGATGAGTATAAAGCAATTATCGTATCTGGACTAGACGTTTTAGGTACAAGTGGAGCTACTCATAGCAAGCCTCCAGTCCCTATTATTGAGGCTAGTAGCCATACTCCAGAAGAAATTCACAGCATTATAGAAAGTAAGTATAAATAGAAATATTAAAATTTTACCTGAAAAGGTATTGACAAATAGTGATTATAGTATTAGAATAGTTTTTAAATACAAATTAAATAATAAGCTCTTATCAAGAGTGGTGGAGGGATCTGGCCCAATGAAACCCAGCAACCTGTATAATCAAGGTGCTAAATCCAGCGGTATTATCTTTGATACCGAGAGATAAGAAAGAGAATAAACCTCTTTCTTGCAAAGAGGTTTTATTATTTTTAACCTCTATAAAATTTAGGGGTTTTTTTTATTAGCTATATTAAAGGGGGATATTTAGTGATTAAAATACAAAATCTATCAAAAAGTTTTAACAATGGAAATAATAAAATATGGGCAGTAAAAGATGTGAACCTTCAAATTAATAAAGGTGAAATTTTTGGAATTATTGGATTAAGTGGTGCTGGAAAATCTACATTAATCCGATGTATAAATAGATTAGAAGAACCTTCTGAAGGAAAGATCTTTATTGAAGGATCAGATATTACATCATTTGATAAAAAACAATTAAGAAATGCTAGAAAAAATATAGGTATGATTTTTCAACATTTCAATTTATTATTTCAAAAAAACGTATATAAAAATATTTCTTTCCCGTTAGAATTAGAAGGTCTTTCAAAAAAAGAGATTGATTCTAGAGTAAATACGCTACTAGAATATGTAGAACTTTCTGATAAGAGAGATGCTTATCCTTCCCAATTAAGTGGAGGGCAAAAACAAAGAGTTGCCATCGCAAGAGCTTTGGCTAACAATCCAAAAATTCTATTAAGCGATGAAGGAACTTCTGCTTTAGATCCAAAAACTACAAAATCTATATTGGATCTCCTTAATAAAATAAGGAAAGAATTCAATCTTACAATAGTCTTGATAACCCATCAAATGGAGGTTGTAAAAGATATTTGTGATAGAGTGGCAATCATAGAAGAAGGTGAAATTATAGAAATGAATAAGGTAGAAGAATTATTTAAGAATCCTAAAACTCACACTGCAAATGCTTTTATTAGTGGTTTGAAATCGGATATTCCAGATGAAAATTTCTCACCCGCTGAATTTGAAGGTACTCTTATTAGACTGAGCTTTTTAGGTAAAAGTGCAAAGAAACCTATAGTATCTCAAATGGTAAAAAAATTTGATATTGATGTAAATATATTATCTGGAAATATTAATGAATTGATAAGTACAAGTGTGGGTCATTTAATCCTTGAGCTTTCTGGACAAAAAGATGAAATAAAAAAAGCAATGGATTATCTAAATAATGAAAATGTAAATGTGGAGGTGATATAAATGGCTGAATTAATTATTCCATCTTTATTAGAAACATTATATATGGTCTTTTTATCTACTTTTTTTTCTTTAGTTATAGGTTTCCCTTTAGGGGTTATCCTTGTCATTACTGAAAAAAATAATATATGGGAAAAACCAGTATTAAATAAAATTTTAAATAGTATTATAAATATTCTACGTTCCTTACCTTTTATAATACTTATGATTATAGTGTTCCCTATATCAAGAATAATTGTAGGTCAATCCATTGGAACTACTGCAACAATCGTTCCTCTTGCTATAGCAGCTGGGCCTTTTGTAGCACGCGTAATTGAATCTTCTTTAAAAGAAGTTGATAAAGGAGTAATTGAATTAAGCCTTTCTATGGGAGCTACTATACCTGAAATTATTTTTAAGGTACTTATTCCTGAAGCTATGCCATCTTTAATCTTAGGTATAACTATGACCATAATTAATCTAATTGGTTATTCAGCCATGGCAGGAGCCATTGGAGGTGGAGGATTAGGAAATGTAGCAATTAGATATGGATTATATGGATATAAATATGATATTATGTGGGTTTCAATTTTTGTAATAGTATTGTTGGTTCAAGGTATACAGTATTTAGGAAATAAATTATCAACAAATATAAATAAAAAATAAGGGGGAATAAAAATTGAAAAAAATTGCATTGATAACTTTAACGATTATTTTGATTTTCTCATCCCTAGTGGGATGTACTAACGAGGAAAGCGCTGATAATTTAATTAAAATAGGAGTATCTCCTAGACCTCATAGGGAATTAATTGAATTCATAGAAGAAGATTTAAAGGAAGAAGGAATTGAATTAGAAATAATTCAATTTGATGATTATGTAAAACCTAACTTGGCTTTAGATGAAAAAGAATTAGATGCAAACTTCTTCCAACATGAACCTTATATGAACAATTTTAGAGAAGAAAGAAACATTGATATAGTTTCTATTGGTGGAGTACATGTAGAACCAATGGGATTATATTCAACAAAATATGGCTCAATTAATGAATTAGAAGATGGTAGTGAAGTCGCTTTTCCAAACGACCCTACCAATGGAGGAAGAGCCTTAATCCTGTTAGAAAAATATGGATTAATTAAATTAGATCCTGAAGCAGGAATATTAGCTACAGAAAATGATATTATTGAAAATCCTAAAAATTTAAAATTCACAGCTTTAGAAGCTGCTTATTTACCAAGAGTATTAAATGAAGTGGATAGTGCTATTATCAATGGGAATTATGCCTTAGAAGCTAGCTTGGTCCCTACAGAAGATGCTTTAATATTAGAAGAAGAAGATTCTCCTTATGCCAATATAATAGCTATAAGAGCCGGGGAAGAAAAAGAAGAAAAATATATTAAACTGATGAAAGTACTACAAAGTGAAAAGGTCAAAAATTTTATTGAAGAAAATTATGGAGGCGGAGTTATACCTGCATTCTAATTAGGGCGGTCATAGACCGCCCATTTATTGTACATTAATTTCCTTTTTAAAGTATAAATTATATATAAACTATAATAGTTTATTGTCAATTAACAAACCTATTCTCTAGTAATATATCCTTTTTCAAAAGCATCTTCTATCATATTTTTAGTAAAATCCCATAATTCATCTGAAGTTTCCTTTAAAGGTGCTATCCTTTTATATATATCATTTTTTGAAACATCAAATTTTTTCCATGTTCCTCCATTAGAGAAATAATTATTAAATAATGGTTGTAACCTATCCATAGAAGCTGCAAATAGGGCTTCTTTAGTTTTCATTTCTTCAAATTCATCCCATAATTTTCTTAATTTTTTTCCTTTTTCTTCTGTTAACATACCAAAAATCTTATCTGCCGCCCTTAATTCCCTTTCCATTTTATCTTTGTTTCCTTCTACATCATAACAAAAAGTATCTCCTGCATATATCTCTACTAAATCATGTACTAAAAGCATTTTTATTACTTTACACAGATCTATATCTTGATTGGAGTATTCTGATAAAACCATTGCCATTACAGAAATATGCCACGAATGCTCTGCATCATTTTCTCTTTTTGAATTATCGATTAAGCTAGTTTGTCTAAGTATAGATTTCATCTTATCCAATTCTACTATAAACTCTATATCCTTTAGTAATCTTTCACTAGTCAAAATATCATCTCCTCCTATTTATTAAAGATATTATTACCATATTAGTTTAACATATTTTCATCAATTGAGTAAATAATAAATAGAGGGAGGGATTTGGATGGAAAACAAAAATTCAAGTTCTAAAGAAAAAGCTACAATTAAATCAAATATAGGATACCAAATGTATAGAGAACCAAAAAATTTAAATACAACAACAGATGCTTTTTATAATGTGAAAAAAAGATTTGCAAATACCAATGTAGCTATTCCTACTCTTGATGCTATTATTGAGGCAAAGGAATGGGTTGATGATATAAATAAAAAGTAGGAGTTTATTTATACTCCTACTTTTTATTATGAAAGGGTCTATTAGTTTTGTTAAATCTATATAAATATTATAGATTCCTAATTTTATTTAATATCATTCTTTGTTCAACTGTTGCAACTAATCTTCTAGTATAAGCTACAGTATCTGGGTTAACACTTATACTATCTATCCCTTCTTGAACTAGAAATTCTGCAAACTCTGGATATTGAGATGGACCTTGACCACATATTGATATTGTCTTACCATATTTATGGGCTGCTTTTATTAGTATGGATATAGCTCTTTTAACTGCTTCATTTCTTTCATCGAAATACCCCATATTGTTTAATATACCTGAGTCTCTATCCGCTCCCATTACCAATTGGGTTAAGTCATTGCTACCAATGCTAAATCCATCTACTAATTGAGCAAATTCTTCTGCTTCAAATACTACCGATGGCACTTCTGCCATAATCCAAATTTTAAAACTTTTGTCTTGAACTAATCCTTCTTCTGCCATTATTTGTTTTACCTTTTTTAATTCCCAAGTGGTTCTTACAAAGGGTAACATAGCCCAAACATTTTCTAAACCAAATTCTTCTCTAACTTTTTTCATAGCTCTACATTCTAGTCTAAAACCTTCTTCATATTCAGGAGATATATATCTCGATACTCCTCTCCATCCTATCATTGGATTTGCTTCTATCGGCTCTACCTCATCCCCGCCTTTAAGACCTCTAAATTCATTGGTTCTAAAATCACTTAGCCTTACAACTATTGGCCGTGGATAGATTTCTTGGGCTACCATTGTAATCCCTTCTGCCATCTTGTCTATTAATAATTGTCCTTGTCCAGTCTTTACTAAATACATCGGATGAGCACCTACTAAATTTGTAAAGATAAATTCAGTTCTCATAAGCCCAATTCCATCGAAAGGTAGGTCCTTATATCTACCTATTATAGAAGGTTCTCCTAGATTCATATATATTTTAGTAGCTGTAATAGGTGCTAATTGATTTAATAAATCTGCATCAATGGTTAATCCTGATGATGCTTTTGAATCTTCTTCTTTTTTATCTTCTTGAAGAACTACCCCTTTGTATACGACTCCTCTTTTTGCATCTACAGTTATTTCCATGCCTTCTTTCAATGCTTCAGTAGCCCCTTTAGCTCCAACTATACATGGAATTCCTAATTCTCTTGAAACTATGGCAGCATGGCAAGTTCTACCACCTTCCTCTGTTACTACTGCACTTGCCCTTCTCATAGCTGGCACCATGTCAGGATTGGTCATAATAGTAACTAAAATATCTCCCTCTTCTACTCTTGCAATTTCTGATATATCCTTAATGTTTTTAACCTTCCCTGTGCCAATACCAGGTGAAGCTGCTAAACCTCTGACTAATGCTTTCAGTTCTTCCTGTGCAATTTCTTTTTCCAATGTAGTCCCTCCTTTTAAAGTAGTAATAGGCCTGGATTGTAATATATATAGTTTGTTAGTATCCTTGTCAAATCCCCATTCTATATCTTGAAAACTTCCGTACATTTCCTCAATTTTCAATCCATAATTATATAATTCTATTATCTCATCATCAGATAGACATTGTTTGTTGATATTTTCATAACCTAAATAATTACCTACATTTATTTCAGTTGTGCCAACCCCTATGTCCTTCTTGACTATCATAGTTGTTTTTTCTGCAATATGTTTTTCTATTATGCCATTTTTTTTCTTGTCAACAATGTACTCATCCGGAGTAACAGATCCTGATACAACTGCTTCACCTAAACCCCAACTGGCATTAATCATTATTTCATCTTTATTGTTATTTATTGGATTGGCAGTAAACATGACACCAGCTTTTGCACTATTTACCATTTTTTGTATTACTACAGAAAGACTAACTTCAAAATGATCGAAT
>NZ_DATHXO010000482.1:0-11023 GCF_035459645.1 Schnuerera sp. | reverse complement strand
GTATAAATCTTTCCTTTTATAAAATCAAATTTTGAAATTAGCAAATCTTTATGGGATTTTCCCATGGTTAAAATTAAATCTGCTTCTTCTAGTAAGTCTCTATAAACAATACGAGCTCTATGGTTTGTTAAATCTATTCTTTCCTTCTTTAAAACTTTAATTGCATTTATAGAAGCCGCCTGACCATCTAATGCAAATACTCCTGCTGACTTTACCTTTATATCTAATTTTTTCTCCTTAGCCATCTCTTCCAAAAGAGCTTGAGCCATAGGGCTTCTGCAAGTATTACCAGTACAAACAAAAAGTATATTCATATTTATCTCCCCTTATACTTTTATAATCTTCCCTCCTGAAGCTTTTTTCAGCCTATTCATAATGGCTGTACCTATTTGTGATTTTTTTACTCCTTCAGCAAGGATTATATCTACATCTTCTTCATCAAATTGTCTAATAGTATTGAAAAGATTATGTCCTATGGTTTCCATATTTTCCCTATTCCCTACAGATATTATCAATCCTTCTTCATATCTAGTTTTAGTTTCTTCTGTAGCCATTATCCCAACGGTTTTCCCTTTAGATATATATTCTTTAGTTTTAGTTTTTATCTCCATTACTATATCTTCTAGTTTTCCACTAAATACTATCATATCTGCCTTAGGTGCATAATGTCTATATTTTTGACCTGGAGATTTAGGAATTATATCCTTATCATCTTTAACAATACTTAAATCTTCTTCTACATTAGGAATTATTTTTTGTAAATCCTCTAAGGTTATCCCACCAGGTCTAAGTATCATAGGTGTTTTTTGCGTTAAATCCAATACTGTAGACTCTAAACCTACTCCAGTATTTCCTCCATCTATTATCATATGGATTTTCCCATGTAAATCCTCTATGACATGACGGGCTGATGTAGGGCTAGGTTTTCCAGAAGTATTAGCAGAAGGTGCAGCAATAGGTACCCCACTTTCTTTTATAAGCTCTAAAGCAATAGGGTGGTTAGGCATCCTAATGGCTACAGTATCTAAACCGGCAGTAATAATTTCTGGGACTAGGCTACTTTTTTTAAACAATATGGTTAAAGGTCCTGGCCAAAATCTTTTCATAATCATTTCTGCTTCTTTAGATATAGACTTTACTAATGGTCTTATATCTTCTATGGAAGATGTATGCAGTATTAAAGGATTGTCCTGCGGTCTACCCTTTGCCATAAATATTTTCTTTACTGCTTCTTGATTAAGGCCATTTGCTCCTAACCCATAGACGGTTTCAGTAGGAAAAGCTACTAGTTTCCCTTTCCTAATTAAATCTACTCCTTCCATTACAAGTTCTTTTTCTGGTTTTCTTTCATTTACTTTAATTATTTTAGTTTGAATCTTATCCATAATGTCCCTTCTTTTCTCCTCTTTCTTCATGTACTATTATACATTATTGTATAGATATTTAAATGAATATTTTACTTTAATTTTACTATCTATAAATATTATCTATATAATTAACTTTTCTATTAATATATCCAATTGGTAGTCATGTATATTTAATGTTAAACTATTATAGATATTTTATTATTCAAATAAAAGGAGAGATGGAAATGAGACCTAAGGTTATGGAAGAGGTAGAAGCACTAAGGGGTGTTAACTCAGTTAAAATTAAAGAAGCTCATGAAGCTGGTAAAAAAGTTGTAGGTATGTATTGCGTTTTTTCACCACAAGAAATGGCTTTAGCTGCCGATGCAATTTCAGTTACACTTTGTGGGACTACTCAAGAACCAATTGAAGAAGCAGAAAAAAAATTACCAAGAAATCTATGTCCTCTAATAAAATCTAGTTATGGATTTGCCATAACTGACAAATGTCCCTATTTTTACTTTTCAGATGTATTGTTGGCAGAAACCACTTGTGATGGCAAAAAGAAAATGTATGAATTAATGGCAGACCTAAAGCCTATGCACGTAATGAATTTACCTCAAACAGCAGATGATGATTTAGCTTTGACCATGTGGGAAAATGAAATGATTAGATTTAAAAATTTTTTAGAAAATCAATTTAATGTTGAAATCACTGAAGAAAAACTAAAAAATGCAATTAAGCTAATGAATAGAGAAAGAGAAGCTATGAAAAGACTTCATAAGTTAAATGCCCATAAACCTGCTCCATTAACTGGAATGGATATGATGTTGGCTCAGTGGTTAAAAGGATTTAATGTAGATAAAGAAGCTGGTATAGATTTAATTGAAAGATTAATAGAGGAAGTAGAAGAACGTATAAAAAAAGGAAAATTTGCCTTTGATGAAGAAGCACCAAGAATTTTACTAACTGGATGCCCTGTAGGAAGCGGTTCAGAAAAAGTGATACGAATTTTAGAAGAATCAGGCGCTTCTGTAGTTGCATTAGAAAATTGCACTGGCTATAAGGGATTAGATATAATGGTAGATGAGGAAATAGATCCAATTACAGCCTTAGCTGAAAAATACTTAAAAACTCCTTGCTCCTGTATGACTCCTAATAATAGTAGACTGGATTTAATAAAAAGATTGGCTGAAGAATATAAAGTAGATGGCGTTGTGGATTTGACATGGCAGGCTTGTCATACATATAATATAGAATCTTATTTTGTTAGAAATTTCGTTAAAGATGAATTAAATATTCATTTCTTACAAATTGAAACGGATTATTCAGATTCAGATTTAGGTCAAATACAAGTAAGAATAGAGGCTTTTTTAGAAACTATGAATTCTCAAGTTGCCCTATAGAAGTAATTTATAAGGAAGTGATATTTTGATAAGCATTGGTATAGATGTAGGATCTGTTGCAGCAAAGATAGCTGCTTATGATGGAGAAAAAATAATAGCCACTGGCCTTTTGCCTACTGGATGGAGCCCTAAAGGTGTAGGCGAACAATTATTAGAAGAAATTTTAGAAAAAATTAAAACTCCTAAGAAGAAAGTTAAATCTATCATAGGAACTGGTTATGGTAGAGTTTCTCTACCCTTTGTAGATAAAAAAATAACGGAAATTACCTGCCATGGTAGAGGTGCTTACTATATTGACCCTGCAATTAGGACGGTAATAGATATTGGAGGACAGGATAGTAAGGTAATAAAGTTAAATAGTGAAGGTATGGTTACCGACTTTCTAATGAATGATAAATGTGCTGCTGGAACAGGACGGTTCCTTCAAGTTATGGCAAATGCTTTAGAAATTGATATTGATGACCTTTCCCATTTAGCTGCTAAGGCAGAACCCGCTAATATAAGCTCTATGTGTACTGTATTTGCAGAGTCAGAAGTTGTAAGTCTTGTAGCTGAAGGTACACCTAAAGAAAAAATTGCAGCAGGTTTGCTCCATTCTGTATGTAATAAAACCTATTCTTTAGTAAATAAGGTAGGTATTGAAGATAAAGTATTTTTCTCTGGTGGTGTTTCTAGAAATAAAAAATTAGGAGAATTACTTGAAGAAAAACTAGGAGTAAAAATAATTTCCACTGACGAATCACAATTTATTGGAGCTATTGGCGCTGCTATACTTGGATATTAATTCAATTGACAATTTAGACAGGAGATTTTCTCCTGTCTTTTTAATTGGAAATATTGTTCTTATTATCTCTTTCTTAGAATATTAATTATATAGAAAGGGTGAGAATATGAAAGAATTGTGGATAATTACAATTTATGGTTTTGTCGTTGGTATGGTAGGTACAGGACTTGGTGGAACAGTTTCTTTGTTCATTAAAAATACCAATAAAGTATTGGCCTTTTTATTAGGGATAACTGGTGGATTTATGCTATTTATAGTCACGTTCCATCTATTACCTGAATCTTTTATTTTGGGAGGTTTATACATTGCTATTATAGGTATAATATTGGGGATATTTTTAGTTGTATTTGTTGAAAACCATATAGAAAGTATGATAAAAAATCCTCTTACAAAGAGTAGTTTACTTTTAGGAATTAGTATAGCAGTCCATAATTTCCCTGAAGGATTAGCTTTAGGTTCTAGTTTTTTAACTATGTCCAATTTAGGTCCTACCCTTTCTTTGGCTATGCTTCTACATAATATACCAGAAGGATTGTCTATGGCTATTCCTTTGAAAGTAAGTAATAAATCTCCTAGTAAAATTATTGTCTATACCCTATTGACAGGAATTCCTACAGGAATTGGTGCTTTTTTAGGTGCTTATATAGGAATGATTTCCAATATATTTATTTCTCTATGTCTATCCTTTGCTGGAGGCACTATGTTATATATTATCTGTGATGAAATAATTCCAAATGCAAAAACCCTCCATAAAGGGAGGGCATCATCCATAGGAATAATAATAGGGTTTGTAATTGGAATTATATTATATTTTTAATCTACCAGACAGCCACATATCCATCTGTCCTAGGTTCGCAGGCACCACAAAGGATTCCATTATCATCTCTCCAAATAATTTCTCCTCTACCAAAACCTGTACTGTCCGCCTTTACTACTATATTATGACCTGCTCTTTCTAGTTGTAAAGCCAGATTGTTATCAAAGGATTGTTCAATCTCTATGGTTTTATCTCCTGTCCATTGCCATCTAGGTCTATCTAGTGCATCTTGAGGATTCAATTTATAATCAATAGTGTTAATTAAAACTTGCAAATGACCTTGAGGTTGCATAAATCCTCCCATCACTCCAAAAGGACCTACAGGTTTATTATCTTTCATTAAGAATCCTGGTATTATAGTATGATAGGAACGTTTACCACCTTCTAAACAATTTGCAGAATCTGGGTCTAAATTAAAATTACAACCTCTATTATGCATTGCAATTCCCGTATTCGGAACCACAATTCCAGAGCCAAATCCCATATAATTACTCTGAATATAGGAAACCATATTCCCATATTGATCAGCGGTAGCTAAGTATACTGTACCACTCTGCGATGGTTTCCCAGCTTCAGGGAACAATGCTTTATCTGTAACTAATTTAGCTCTTTCTTTTGCATAATCCATAGACAGTAATTCTTCCACAGATACCTTCATAGATTTAGGATCAGCCACGTATTTTTGTACATCTATAAAAGCTAATTTCATAGCTTCAATTTGCTGATGAGTACTATTAAAGGAATTCTTATCTTCAAGTTCTAATTGTTTTAATATATTTAATGCCATTAAAACGGTTATTCCATGTCCATTAGGAGGTAATTGACATACATCAAAGCCTTTATAATCAGTAGATATAGGCTCCACCCATTCTGGATAATATTCTTCCAAATCGGATAACTCTAAAAATCCATTGTTCTCTTTGAAAAAATTAGCAATCTTCTTGGCTAATTCTCCTCTATACATGCTTTCCGAAATAGTATCTCCAATTTCTTCTAAAGTATTGCCATGGTCTTTTAATTGTAAAAAATCACCTGGTTTTATACAATTGCCTTTTGGTGCAAAAGTGTCAAACCACCCTTGAATAGACTTGTCCTCATTTAATGCTTTAGAAAATTTATGGAAGGATCTTTTCCATATACCTCCAACGGCTGGTTGAACGACATAGCCCTCTTTAGCATAGGAAATAGCAGGATTTAATATTTCTTTAAATTCCAATGATGAGCCAAATTTCTTCCATAATTCAGCCCAGGCAGCAGGAGCACCCGGTACATTTACTGGTACTACTCCAGTTGTAGGAATTTTTTCTAATTTTCTTTGTTTTATAGATTCAACACTAATCTTTTTAGGAGAAGGACCACTTGCATTAAGACCATGTAGTTTTCCTTTAGTCCAAACTAATGCAAATGCATCTCCACCTATACCATTAGCAGTAGGTTCCACCACCGTTAAAGCTGCCGCAGTAGCTATAGCTGCATCAATTGCATTTCCACCTTTCTTCAATATCTCTAATCCAGCATTTGCTGCCAATGGATTTCCAGTAGCTATCATTCCCTTTTTACCATAAATTACATTTCTTCTAGAAGGGTAGTGGTAGACCAATGGGTCAAATTGAAAGTTCATGTTTTAATTCCTCCTCAATACTACAATTTATTCTTCATATATTATACCATAGAAAACTCGGATAGAATTTTCTATCCGAGTTTTTATATTAACCTACTTGTTTTAATTTCTCTGCTTGGTCTGAAGTGATTAAACCATCTAACATCTCGTCAATATCTCCATCTAAGAAATTTTCCAACTTATAAATAGTCATATTGATTCTGTGGTCTGTAATTCTTCCTTGAGGGAAATTATATGTTCTTATCCTTTCAGATCTATCTCCTGTTCCTACTTGGGAACGTCTTTCCTCTGCTATTTCATCATGTTGTTCTCTTATCATTTGGTCATATAGTCTAGTTTTTAAAATTTTCATTGCTTTATCTCTATTCTTATGTTGAGATTTTTCATCCTGACAGGATACTACCATCCCCGTTGGAATATGGGTTATTCTAACTGCAGAGTCAGTTGTATTCACACTTTGACCTCCATTACCAGATGAACGGAATACATCTATTCTAATATCATTTTGGTTTATTTCAATGTCTATATCCTCTGCTTCTGGTAATACTGCAACAGTAGCTGTAGATGTATGAATTCTTCCACTAGATTCAGTTGTAGGTACCCTTTGAACTCTATGAACACCAGATTCATATTTTAGTCTACTATAGGCTCCCTTTCCTTTAATCATAAATATTACTTCTTTAAAGCCTCCCACACCTTGTTCATTGGAACTCATTAACTCTGTTTTCCAACCCTGTCTCTCTGCATACATACTATACATTCTAAATAAATCCCCTGCGAATAAGCCTGCTTCATCCCCTCCAGCTCCT
Source organism: Schnuerera sp. (assembly GCF_035459645.1). Taxonomy (NCBI): domain Bacteria; kingdom Bacillati; phylum Bacillota; class Tissierellia; order Tissierellales; family Tepidimicrobiaceae; genus Schnuerera; species Schnuerera sp. Next base: position 4,240 of record NZ_DATHXO010000482.1, on the reverse strand, counting down.
GCTCTAATTTCAACGATTACATTTTTATGGTCGTTAGGATCTTTTGGTATAAGAAGCAGCTTCAATTCTTCCTCTAGCTTTAGTATAGTTTCTTCATATTCAGATACTTCTTCTTTTAACATTTCTTTCATTTCATCATCTAGTTTTTCTTTAAGCATTTCTTTATCTTCTTCTAAAGTTTTTTGTGCCTTAGTATATTCTTTGTATTTATTTACTATTGGTTCAATATCGGCATGTTCTTTTACAAGCTTTTGCCATTCCTCAATATTATTTATAATTTCAGGATCTATTATTTTCTCACTTAACTCTTTATATTTATTTTCTATAAAAGATAATTTTTCTAACATAATATACCTCCCTTCCAATATTAACTTATATATTTAGATATAAAATTTATAATCTTATTTAATAGTACACATATATTATACCATGAAAAACACTAAAAAATCCAATCTACTAGATTAGAATAGCACATAATTTCCTTATTATAAAGAATTATTTTTGTCTATTCTCTATATTTTTATTGTATAATATTGAACCAATTCCGCCTATTAATATTAAATAAATGGGACTAATACTTAAAAAAACTATAATCAAAGCTGTAATTACCGATATAATTACTTTTTTATAGCCAAATTTAGATTTTTTCGCCAGTTGATAAACAGCAGATGCTATTAATGCTACTACTGCTGGTCGTATTCCTAAAAATACTTTTTCGATAATAGGATTGTTTCTAAATTGAAAAAATACAGTGGCAATTAATAGTATAATTAGAAAAGATGGCAATGTAGTCCCCAAAGTGCAAACCAAAGCCCCTTTGAACCCTTTTAATTTATACCCTATAAATATACTTACATTTACAGCGATAGGTCCTGGAGAACCTTGAGCTATGGCAATAGTATCTAGAAACTCTTCTTCCTTTACCCATTTTTTATTATCTACTATTTCCTTTTGAATAATAGGAAGCATGGCATAGCCACCTCCAATAGTAAAGGCACCTACTTTAAAAAATATTTTGAACATATCAAAAAGCATATGTTTCACCTACCTTAATAGAAAATTACTCCGGTTATTCCAGCCAAAATAATTGCATATATTGGGTTGAATTTTTTGAAAGCAACCAGATAGAATATTCCTAAACTTATAAGTACAGATTTCACATCTATAAAAGCATCCATAGCTACAGATATAGATGCCGAAGCTATTAATCCCAATACTATTGGTCTAATACCTATAAAAAACCAATCAGTATAGGAGGAATCTTTAAATTTATTTAAAAAGTGGAATATAATACTCATAATAATAAAAGAAGGCAGTACTACAGCTATGGTTGCTACAAAAGAACCCATTATACCTGATACTCTATAGCCTAAAAAAGTAGCACTATTTATGGCAATAGGCCCTGGAGTCATTTCAGATATAGCCAAAATATCAATAAATTCTGCATTGGATAGCCAACCATGAACTTCTATTATTTCTTCCTTTATCAAAGGTAGCATAGCATATCCTCCGCCAAAGCTAAATGCACCTATTTTAAAAAAGGAGATAAACAATTTAATTAAAGTCATTATCTATTCCAACTCCTTTTCCATTTATTCCTAATACTACTCTGTCTAGTCCCTGTAGGTCTTGTAATATTTGAACATTTTTAAAATTTTCATTCATCATCATATTGGCAACTTGTTTTCCTTGATCATAGCCAATTTCAAAGATTAACAATCCATTTTTCATTAAATAATTCTTGCTCTCATGGATTATCCTTTTATAAAATTTTAATCCATCTTCTCCTCCATCTAAAGCCTCTTTTGGTTCATGGTCTTTAACTTCCTTTTGCAAAGTTGTTATATCCTTTTTAGGGATATAGGGAGGATTTGAGGTTATGATATGGAATTTCCTATTTAGTCCACATATCCCTTGAAATAAATCGCCTTTAAATAGATTAATATTGCTTAGTTTAAATCTTTCTTTATTTATTCTGGATACTTTCAGTGGAGTATCATAAATATCTACACCATATACTATAGCATTCCTTTTGTAATAGGCAATGCTTAAAGCTATGGCTCCACTTCCTATACCTAAATCTAATATATTTACTGGTTTATCCTTATATTTATTATCAATATATTCTAATACGTATTCAACCAGAATTTCAGTATCCGATCTAGGTATTAGAACCCCTTCTTCTATATAGAAATCTAAACCCATAAATTCCTTTTTGTTGATTAAGTATTGAAAAGGATAGCCACTAGCTCTTTTCTTCATCAATTCTAAAAACTTATCCACAATAGGCTCTATTACCTTATCCCTACCATGGGTATATATATAGATTTTATCCACATTTAATAATTCAGCTAATAAAAGAGTAGCCTCTAATACAGGGTTTGAATATTCTCTATCCTTTATCAGATCTACTCCTTTTTTTAACAATTGATTTATTTCCATAAGTCTTCTTCCTTATTTTCCGTAAGAACTGCCTTTAATGCTTCTATAGCCACTTCTATTTGGGAACCATCCGGTTCCTTAACTGTAGCCATTTTTTGTATTAATAGACCAGGGTAGGATAAATAATAGGCAATGGATGAATTACTTTTACCAATAATCCTATTTATCTCGTAAGAAATTCCTGCTATTATAGGGAGCATCAAAAGTCTTATTAAAATCCTTTGCAAAGGATTAGGCCATCCAAAAAAAGATAAAACCAAAATACTTACAATCATTACCATAAATAAAAAACTAGTTCCACATCTTGGATGCAATATAGGATATTTTTTTACATTTTCCACCGTTAATGGTTCTCCATTTTCATAACAATGGATGGTCTTATGTTCTGCACCATGGTATTCAAAGACTCTACCTATATCTTCCATTTTTGAAACAACCGTCACATATATAAGAAATAATGCAATACGAACAAAGCCTTCCACTAAATTTAAAAGAAAAGGAGTTTCAATATTCTGCTTGAAAAGATTAGTAATAAAACTAGGCAACAATATAAACAACAGAATTGTAAATGCAAAAGAAAATATTAAAGTAAATACTATTTCTGCTTCTTCTTTTTTATCTTTAAAAACTTTATCAAAAAATGATTCCTTATTCTCTTCCATTTCTATATCATCATCAAAAAATTCAGCAGAGTACATTAAAGCCCTTATCCCAAAAGCCATAGATTCTATCAATCCAACTATACCTCTTATGAAAGGAAGACTAAAAATTTTATATCTCATACCAAGTGTGTTTAATTTCTCTTTTTTCAATATTATTTCATTATCCGGTTTTCTTACTGCAATAGCTAAATCCTTTGGTCCTCGCATAAGTATTCCTTCAATTAACGCTTGACCTCCAATAGTTGTTATATGTTTTGGAACTCTATTTAAATCCTTGATTTTCATTTTCTCAACACCCTTTTTCAATTCACAATGCACAATTATTTAGGGTCTAGATTCTGAGTCTGAGATTCTTCGGCTTCCTCAGCTTAGTTCAATGAGTATGCCTATGGCCTTTGCCTCAGAATGACAACTCTAATTAATTGTCAATTACCTAAAATTGTGCATTGTGAATTGATTAAATTCTTTTATAATAAAAATTAAAGGTTAGATGCGATAGGCAACTAACCTATGTGGTTTTGGAGTATTATTCCATACCATATTTTTTCTTGAATTTTTCTACACGTCCACCACGTTCTGCGAATTTTTGACGTCCTGTAAAGAATGGATGACATTCTGAACAAATTTCTACTCTTAAGTCTTCTTTCGTTGAGCCGGTTTTAAATGTATTTCCACATGCACATCTTACTGTAGCTTCATAATATTCTGGATGTATCCCCTTTTTCATTGCTTTCACCTCTCTTTATTGCCAGTATATAAAATATATTTATTCACATAATTTGACCAATTAATTATAGCATAATACTAAAAGTTTTTCAACTAAAACCAAATTTTATTTCTCATCTCTTCTACAAATTCATCATTAGATTTAGTTCCCATTAAATTTTCTATTAAAGTTTCTGTTACATCTTGAGTAGGTGCATTCCCTAAAGCCTTTCTAATACTCCAAATAGTTTCTAACTCCCTTTGAGTTAATAATAGATCTTCTCTTCTAGTTCCAGATTTATTAATATCTAGGGCTGGGAATATTCTTTTTTCAGATAATCTTCTATCTAAATGTATCTCCATATTACCTGTACCCTTAAACTCTTCAAATATAACATCATCCATTCTACTACCTGTTTCAACTAAAGCAG
>NZ_DATHXO010000481.1:0-1656 GCF_035459645.1 Schnuerera sp. | reverse complement strand
AAGAACCTGTGTACCAAGTCCAGCCACCTCTTCCCAAATGTTGAGGATTAGTATAAACATCTGCTGCTACTACATAAGGTTCTACTTTGTATTTAAAGGCTTCTATTTGAGTTCTAGAGTGATTTATTGGATTGATAAGGTTGAATAGGTTATGAGCCTTATCCCCTTCTCCTAACATGGCAAAAGCTTTGATTACCCAAGTGGCAGCATGAGTATACTGACCTCCATTTTCTCTGATTCCTGGTACATAAGATTTTATATATCCTGGTTCTTGCTCTGAAGAATCAAAAGGCGGTGTTAATAATGCAATAATACCTTCCTCTTCATTGATCAGATATTTTTCTACAGATTCTAAAGCTTGTTTTGACCTTTCTTCATCTCCTAAAGTAGAAATAACCGACCAAGATTGAGCTATGGAGTCGATGGTACACTCACTATTTTCCTTAGAACCTATAGGTATACCATCATCAAAGAAAGCTCTCTTGTACCACTCCCCATCCCAAGCACTAGTTTCTAAAGCGTTTTTCAACTTCCCAATCGTATTTTCATATTTCTTTGTTCTATCAAAGTCTCCTACCATATTACAAATAGGTATGAAATCCTTAATCACTTTAGCTATAAACCATCCTAGCCATACGGATTCTCCTTTTCCTTTATACCCTACTTTGTTCATACCATCGTTCCAATCTCCTCCACCCATAAGGGGTAGCCCTCTTTCTCCAAAGTTTAAAGATTTGTCAATTGCTCTAATACAATGTTCATATACTGTACCAACATCCTCAGATATTTTAGGCACTTCATATCTTTCCTCTTCTTCTTCCTGTAAAACAGGGCTTTCTATAAAGGGAATTTTCTCTTCCAAAATACTATTGTCACTAGTAACCTTAATATATTTTGCTACTCCTAAAGGCAACCATAGTAAATCATCCGAGTATTTGCTCCTAATTCCTTTATGAACTTCGCTATCTGGTATTGGATGCCACCAGTGTTGTATGTCTCCTTCTCTATATTGATGTTTACAGTTTCTTAAAATTTGTTTTCTAGTAATCTTAGGCATATGGTAGACAGCATTTATTGTATCTTGCATCTGATCCCTGGCACCGAAAGCGCCTCCTACTTGATAATATCCAGCTCTTCCCCATATTCTGCAAGCAATAGTTTGATACATTAACCAGTAGTTCATCATATAATTCATAGTATTATCTGGAGTTTTAACTTTAATTGTAGATAACGTTCTATTCCAAAATTCTTTTAGTTCTCTTAGAGCATTTTTAGAAACTTGAATATTTTTATATTTGTTTATCAATTCATAACCTTTTTCTATATCACCCTCCTCTCCTAATAAAAATACTATCTCTTTTTCTCCATTTGGCGGAATTACTATATCAACCTTTATAACACCACATGGATTATATCCAAATCCAACATTGTTAGACAACTCTTCTCTTCTAATTCCTTCTGGTTTTTCATAGTTAGGATATACTCCTAAAAATTCCTTTCTATCTCCAGTGCAAGATTGTATCTTTTCAGAGGAAGCCATAAACAAAGTGCCATCTTTAAACTCACTATTAGTTGAATTTTTAATTAAAAATATATTGTCTTTCATTTCTGTTTCCAATAGTCTTTCAGTTTCTTCGTCAGTAACTCCTAATACAG
>NZ_DATHXO010000480.1:0-4073 GCF_035459645.1 Schnuerera sp. | reverse complement strand
TGATTTTTATAATTGCATGGGGCACAGATACTTTTGCTTATCTAACTGGTAGTTTATTTGGTAAAAACAAATTATGTCCTAAACTAAGCCCTAAAAAAACTGTAGAAGGTTCTATAGGTGGAATAATAGGTTCTATTATATTGACTTTGATCTTTGTAAAATATTATGGGCTTTTCCCAATATGGAAATTTTTTTTACTTGCATTTCTAGGCTCAATTATAGCACAACTTGGAGATTTAAATGCTTCCAAAATAAAAAGAGTTACTGGAATAAAGGATTATGGTTTTATTATGCCAGGTCATGGTGGAATACTAGATAGATTTGATAGTATATTATTTACAGCTCCTTTTGTCTATTATTTTGTTAACTTTTTTTTATAATGTAAAATAGGTGGTGATATAAATGCTAACAGCAGTAGCGGCGATTTTTGTTTTTCTAATGGTAATACTTTTTCATGAGTTTGGTCACTTTGTCATAGCGAAGGCAGTCGGTATAAAGGTAAATGAGTTCTCAATAGGTATGGGGCCTAAGGTTTTTCAAAAAGAAAAAGGGGAAACTAAATATAGCATTAGAGCTTTGCCTATTGGTGGATATGTAAGTATGGAAGGAGAAGATGAAAACTCCAATGATCCCCGGAGTTTTAGTAAAGTTCCTGCTATATCAAGGATAGCAGTAGTTGTAGCTGGTGCAACTATGAATTTCATATTAGCTATAATTGTTCTTTCAATAGTTTCTTTCAATGTAGGAATGCCTACAACTACTATATTAGAAACTATAGAGGGTTCTCCTGCTGAAAGTGTTGGATTGAAAAATGGAGATAAAATTATAAATATTAATGATGTACAGATAAAAGATTGGGATTCTATAATTAATGAAATCAATAATTCTGATCCTAATGAAGATATGAATGTCGCTATTTTACGTGATGGAGAGACTTTTAATTATACTTTAAAACCACAAATTAGTAATGATGATAGGGTAATAATAGGTATAGTTCCTGTTTCGGAAAAATCCTTTCTTGCCGCTATTAAAGGAGGTTTACAAAAAACAGGTTCAATGCTTTTATTGATGTTTGACTTTATTAAGATGTTATTTAGAGGTAAAGTTAGTACTAAAGATTTATCAGGACCTGTAGGTGTAATTTATACCATTGGAGAAGCAGCAAAATATGGATTTACAAATCTATTATATTTGATGGGCTTTATCAGTGTCAACTTGGGATTTTTCAATTTACTTCCGTTACCTGCTTTAGATGGCAGCAGAGTTGTATTCTTGTCTCTTGAAATTATAAGAGGTAAAGCTATAGATCCTGAAAAAGAAGGGTTTATACATTTTGTTGGATTTGTTTTACTAATTTTACTTATGTTAACTGTTACTTATTCAGATATAATTAGATTTAATATATTTAGAAGGTGATTTTATGAATAGAAGAAAAACTAAAAAAATTATGGTTGGCAATGTACCCGTTGGTGGAGATAGCCCAATAACAGTGCAATCAATGACAACCACTTTAACTAAAGATATCCAATCAACAATAAAGCAAATCAAAGAATTAGAAGAGGTTGGTTGTCATATAATTCGTTCAGCTGTTACAGATTTGGAAGATGCTAAAGCTATTGAAGAAATAAAGAAGAATATTAACATTCCCTTTATAGCGGATATTCAATATGATTATAAATTAGCAATTGCAGCTGTAGAAAACGGTGCAGATTGTTTAAGAATAAATCCTGGAAATATTGGCTCAGAAAATAAAGTTAGAGAAGTTATTAATATTTGCAAAGAACGAAAGGTTCCGATAAGGATAGGAGTTAATTCTGGTTCAATAAAAAAAGAATACTTAGAAAAATATAATGGAGTTAACGCAAATTCTATGGTAGAAAGTGCTCTTGAACATATAAAATTGGTAGAAGATATGGGCTATAATGAAATAAAGATTTCTTTAAAAGCAAGTAATGTGTTTCTTACTATAGAAACTTATGAAAAGATATCGCAAATAGTAGACTATCCTCTCCATCTTGGAGTAACTGAAGCAGGACCTATTTGGAGGGGTACAATAAAATCTGCCGTCGGAATAGGTAGCCTTCTTTCAATGGGAATTGGAGATACAATACGAATTTCTTTAACTGGAAACCCTATAGAAGAAGTTAAGGTAGGTCGAGAAATTTTGAAATCTTTAGACTTATTACAGGAAGGCGTAGAAATAATCTCTTGTCCTACTTGTGGAAGAACTAAAATAGATCTAATTAAATTAGTGGAGGAAGCTGAAAAAAAATTAAAAGATATAAAGAAACCATTAAAGGTTGCTATTATGGGTTGCCCTGTCAATGGACCAGGAGAGGCAAAAGAGGCTGATATTGGAATTGCAGGAGGACAAGGAGAAGGATTGATTTTTAAAAAGGGAAAAGTTTTTAAAAAAATAGATGAAGAATTTTTACTTGATGAATTAATAAAAGAAATTAAAAACCTTTAATTGTTTTTATATAAGATGATAAACAAGATACTTAACTCCCTTGGAAGTATAACATAGTATAATTAAAGGTATCATAAAGTAGTTAAAGGGGGCAATAGCAAAGAATGAATAACTCTAAAATACAATTGGTTGAATTACTTAAAAGAAATCATATTTCAATTGAAGGGAATTTAGATTCGTTATTTATTGAAAAAGTAAAATTAAACCCCAATCAAAATCTAGTAAATATTATTTTAAAATCAGCTAAAATTATATCAGAGAAAAATTTTTCTGAAATAGCTAATGTTTTAAAAGATAAATTTGATGGTTTAAAAGTTTCTATAAGTATAAGATATGATATTGTAGATGATTTAATCAAAATAATGAATGATTATTGGGAAAATATATTATATTGTATTGAAAAAGAAATACCTTCTAGCCATTCTTGGATTGAATATTTAGAATATGAAGTAAATAAAGATGTTTTTATGATTTTTGCGATAAATGATGTGATAAATTATGCTTTAATCAATAATAAAATTGCCGAAAAAATAAAAAATAAAATAAAAAATGAACTTAATAAAAATGTCAATGTAATTATAGATGATTCTAAAATTAAAAATAATGATAATGAAATTATTGAAAAAACAATTGATGAAGAAAAAAAGATATCCATAGAAACTTTAAATAATAATGGAAATATAAATAAAAACAAAGAAAAGAAAAATAATAAAAAATCAATTTCTAATAAAAGTTATATTTATGGTAAAAAAATTAATGAGCAACCTATGGATATAAAAGATATAAATCTTAATACTGGCTCTGCTATACTCGCAGGGGATGTTTTTCAAATGGAAGTAAGAGATATAAGAGGCAACAAAAAATTAGTAATTTTTAATATAACAGATTTAACGGATTCCATAACTGTAAAGGTGTTTTTAACTGAAAAACAATTTAAAGAATTTAAAACAAATGTATATGACGGTTTATATGTAAAAGTAGAAGGGGATATTATCTTTGATAACTATTCTAAATATCTAGTGTTGATGCTTAAATCCTTAAATTTGTTAGAAAAAAAAGAAAGACTGGATTTAACACAAAAAAAACGTGTGGAACTACATTTACATACACAAATGAGTTCTATGGATGGTTTGAATAATTTTAAAAAATTAGCTCATAGAGCTAAAAAATGGGGTCATACCGCTATAGCAATTACTGATCACGGTGTAGTTCAAGGTTTTCCAGAAGCTATGGAAGCAAGCAAAGAACTAGGTCTTAAAGTTTTATATGGAGTAGAAGGCTATCTTGTTAATGACAAAAAACCAATTGTTTATAACTATGATGTAAAAAAAGAATATAATACCTTCGTAGTCTTTGATATAGAAACTACAGGCCTCTCTCCTAAAAATGATATGATTACTGAAATAGGTGCTATTAAGATAGTAAACGGCAAAATTGTAGATGAGTTTAGTCAATTAATTAACCCAGAAAGGCCAATTCCAAATAGAATAATTAAGATAACAGGAATTACAGATGAGATGGTAAAAGATAAGCCAACTATTGACGAAGTATTACCAGATTTTGAAAGGTTTATAGATGGAGCTGTATTGGTTGCTCATAATGC
>NZ_DATHXO010000479.1:0-5434 GCF_035459645.1 Schnuerera sp. | reverse complement strand
CCGAATGGACACACAGGTCCATCCCTACGAAATATGATGTTTCCAATACTGTAGGGGTTGACCTATGTGTCAACCCGTTGATGCATATCATCATACACAAGCAGTGTTACGGTTTCAACATGCCTTGAGAGGATAATAATGATGTCGTGGAGACCCACTGATTCCTTGGCGAATGGTAGCATACTGCTAAAACTTAGTTCAGAATTATTACCCCAAAATAAATGGAAACAACGATAATCATCAATTCTATCTCATAGCAATCTATCTATTATTAAGCATATCAATACAGATTGCACATAATCAATGTAACAGATTATTTATCTATTCATCAATAGCAAAATCTACAGCTGCTCTTGAATGTATTTCAGTAGTATCAAATACTTCAACAGGCACATCACCTTGTTTAATAAGCATTGGAATTTCTGTACATCCTAAAACTACACCCTGTATTCCTTCTTCTATTATTTTATTGATAATCTTTATGTAACTCTGTTTGCTTTCCTGTTTTAAAACCCCCAAGATTAATTCATTATAAATAATATCATGTATAATTTGTCGATCTAGTTCATTAGGTATTACAACTTCAATTCCTTTCTTCTCTAATCGTTCCTTATAAAAGGAACTTTCCATAGTAAATTTCGTACCTAATAATAAGACTTTATTGACATTTCTTTTTATAATTTCATCACCTGTAACGTCAGCAATATGAATTACTTTCAATCCAGTACTTTTCTCAATATCAGAAGCCATTAAATGCATTGTATTTGTGCAAATTACTATACAGTCAGCACCAGCTTTTTTTAAGTTCTCTGCTTCTTTAACTAATAAGCTTGTGAGTTTTTCCCATTTCCCTCTATGTTGCAGCTCTTCTATTTCATGAAAATCAAAAGAATGTAACAAACATTTAACAGAATGAGAACCTCCTAACTTTGATTTCACTAATTTATTCATTAGTTTATAATACTCAAGTGAAGATTCCCAACTCATTCCGCCTAATAATCCTATTTTTTTCATTTTATTCCCCCTCTAGTATAATAATGTCATAGTCAATAAAGACTATGCAGTTAAAACTTTTCTAAAAATCTCATTTCTTTATTCAGTAACTGAAGAAGATATTCAATCTTCGTCAGAGGTTACTTCTAATTTAATATGTCTAATGGCTCCTGATAGACTCCAGACTTATCATAAGATATAATCTTAAGGGATAGGACGAAAAATGTATCCCCCCTTGGGAAGTCAGTTTCTACTGACTAATACCCCTGAAAAAGTCAATTAGTCCATTCAATGAGGTTTTATGATTTGGCTGGTTGGGAGCCTTCAGGCTATACCCGTATCACATGCTAGGATGTGTACTCATTGATTGGAAATGGATTCCTATCTGAAAGGAGCTGTAGTTTATGTCTAATAGTGTTAAGTATGATTTATTTATTTCTGTTGGTATTGATGTAGGTGCGGACTTTAGTTTTATGTCTATTGCACTACCTAATCAAACCTTTGTGGGTAAACCTTTTAAAATCATTCATTCTGATTTTAATTCCCTATCTATGGCTGTTTCAAAAATCAAAGAAGCAGAAGAGATGTATTCTTTGGAAAGCCGTATTCTCCTAGAATCCACAGGGATTTATCATTACCCACTCTTCTGCTATCTTAGTGATAAAGGATTTTTGGTATCCATCATTAATCCTATCATCTCTAAGAATAGCACAAATATTAATATTAGGAAAGTCCATAATGATAAATTTGATTCTAAAAAGCTTGCTTTAATTGGTCTAAAGCCTGATTTAAAGGTATCTCTTATGCCTTCGGAGCTTGCTCTTGATTTAAGAAATCTTTCAAGAGAGTATTATGATCTTGTGGATAATCGTTCTGCTTACATTAATAAACTTCACGGTGAACTTAGAATAGCATTTCCACAGTATTTAAAGATCTTTTCCAAGGTTACCGTTAATACATCCTTAACCTTGTTAGAGAAGTTTACTTCTCCAGATGGATTTTTAGAGGCTTCTAAAGATCAAATTATTGCCTCTATTAGGTCTACTGCTCGTTTTGGTATTACCTATGCTGAAAAGAAATACAAGGCTATTATTCAGGCTGCTAAGGATGCTAAGACCTTTAGTTATTCTGTAAACAGTAATTTCAAACGTATCCTTCTATATATCCGTTTTATCAGACAGTATAACGATGAAATCGAAGCTATATTATCTGATATGCGTGAACTGGTTAAGTCTAACGAGGATACGGATTTTGTAAAGCAAATACGCCTTATTGAATCTATTAAAGGTGCTGGCTTTCTTTCCGCTGTTACCCTTATGTGTGAAATTGGTGATTTCTCTGCTTTTAAATCTCCTAAACAACTTTTTGCATATTTTGGTCTTGATCAAGCTGTTAAGCAATCTGGCAACTTTAAAGGTACTGATGTTAATATATCAAAACGAGGTTCACGGATTGCAAGAAGAGTAATACATACCATAGCTTTAGTCAGTATTGCTCTAAATCGTAATGGAACTGCTAACAATCCTGTTCTACGTGAATACTATCTTAAAAAGTGTCAAAGTAAGCCTAAAATGGTAGCTCTAGGAGCCATCATGCATAAAGTGTGTAATATTGTATTTGCAATACTTCGTGATGAAAAAGAATTTAAAATCATCACTCCAGAGGAACACCAAGCGAATTACTTGAAGGCGAAATACGGCGTCGCTGCATAAGGAATTCTATATTTAATTTTGAATTTTTGATGCCTTTTAGAAGGCCTATTAAATTTACCCTTTTTTAGCTAGAATTGATTGAAATATTTATTAAAAATTTTTAAATTTACTATTGACAATTCTTAGCTGGACTTATTGAATCATTTTATAGCATTTAGATAATCTTTTAATACCTTCAATGATTTCTTCTTCGCTAGGATAGGTAAAATTTAACCTGATTTGTGGTTCATAGTCTTTTCCACCTGGCATAAAATGATAACCTGGTGTAATAACCACGCCTTCCCTAAAGCAATTATCAAACATTTCTTTAAGATTGAAGTTTCTATAGAAATTGACCCAAAGATAAAATCCACCACTTGGGATATCAAAAGAGATTGAATCAAAATGTTCATTGAGCTGTTGAACCATCAAATCTCTTTTCTTCATATATACAGATCTAATTACTTTTAAGTGCTCATTGTATCGATTAGATGCTAAATATTCACTCATTACGTATTGATTTAATGTGTTTACATGTAAATCTGATATTTGCTTAATCTTCTTCAAGCAATTAATTACTTCTTCCGATGCAACAATCCACCCGATACGAAGACCTAAGGATATAGTCTTTGAAAATGTACTTAAATATATAATATAGTTTGACTTATCCATTGATTTTAATGGCCTCAAATCTAACTCATCAAACATGATTTCACCATAAGGATCATCTTCAATAATTGGAACGTGATATAAATTCGATAATTCAATTAATTTCCTGCGTCGTTCATGACTCATTACAACGCCAGTTGGGTTGTGAAAATTTGGTATAGTATAAATTATTTTGGGATGATGGGTTTTTATTAAATACTCAAGTACATCTGTCTTAATACCGTATCTATCCATAGGAACTGTTATCACCTTTGCTCCTACATGTTGAAATAGTTGTAGGGCACCAAAAAAAGTTGGTTCCTCCACAATCACAACATCTCCTTCTTTTATAAACGAGCGAATAACTAAATCTAAAGCTTGTTGAGATCCAGATGTAATCAGTTGTTCATTTATATTAGCAGTTACACCTATTTTTAACATTAATTGTTTTATTTGAACTCTTAATTCATGAGTACCTTGAACTGGACAATGAGATAAGGGATCTATTCTTTTATTCACGGCTAACTGCTGAAAAATATTCTGTAATTCATTCGCTGGTATTAAAGAAGGAGAAGGTAAACCACCTGCTAAAAAACACTTCCCACTTCGATTACTACCATCCATAATAAGGCGAATAACTTCATCGTATCTAGTCTTCATATTCTCTTCAAAACATGTCTCCCAATCATAATATGTTATTGTAGTGTCACTTTGTGTCTCGCCTTCTACATTAAATGTTACAAAAGTTCCCTTGCCTTTAATTGTTTTAATCAACCCATCAGACTTCAATAAATCATAAGCACTTACTATGGTACTTCGATTTACAGATAATTGCTCAGCAAGCTTTCTCTCAGAAGGTAATTGATCATTCTTTAAAATCTCCCCAGAAAAAATTTTATTTCTTATTTGATTATAGAGCTGGTAATATATGCTTACATTTAATTCTTTATCAATATCAAACCTCATAAAGAGCACTCCTTAGAAAATCCTTAATCATATTTTAACATCTAATTTGAAAGAATAAACCCACCACTTCACCTTTAATTCTTACCAACCACTTGGATCTATGTCAATACTTTAGAAAAAATATGGGGATATATTTCCACTAACAGAAAACCACTGAATGCAATCTATGTATCCAATGGTTTAAACTATTAATATTACTATGTTCTATCGCTTTTCGAGCTTAACGATTGCCTCCACATGCCTTGAGAGGTCAATAAAGATGTCATGGGAAGCTAGAAACTCCTTGGTGGAAATACATATTTCCAAGATTTTGTAATTATGATTCTATTTATATTTTATATTTAAAATCTTACCAAATTATAAACACCAAAACCTTCAAGTCTACTCTTGGCTTTCTTGAAGGTTTTAATCAATGTAATTTTCAGACTATCTATTCCTTTGTTCCGATATATAAACTACCCCTAAATACCACTTACTCCATGTTTCCCCAATGCTCTTTGGCATTATCAAATATTTCATCTAAGGACATTCCATCAAATATTTCATCTTCTAGTTTCAAATAATCTTCTTTGCTTATCCCTTCAGAATGGCGTATAAATCTTAAAAATCCAGAATATCCTAGTTCCTTTATCAAAGCCCTAGAACCTTTTTCTATTATTTCTCTATCTGTAAATTTACTTCTTTCATTCAATAACATCAATATCCATCTCCTTTCTAAGAAAATCTATAGGATTATATAGTTTAACATCTTTAATTATATCCTTCAAGTTATCTCCATTTCCTTCAATTGTCTTTATAAATTTATCATCACAGGTTATAAAATATTTGCAGCCTCCATATACAGCTGAAGCGAGATGTAAAGCATCTTTATCTTTAGCATTTGATTTCATAACTATATCTTTAGCTATCTCTTTGATTCTATCATTAGGCTGTATTACCTCATTACACAAGGTAGAAATAGATATGATATTAAGTTTCCTCTCTATAAAAGGATTTCTGCTATTTTCATATTCCAAAACAAAGGACCATACTAATTCATATTTTTTCTTTTCGATTAGTTCAAATAAAATATCTATTGCCATAGACTCAAATCTTATTCTCATCTGTGTTTGATCATCAAACACCCTATTGTATAT
>NZ_DATHXO010000478.1:0-8095 GCF_035459645.1 Schnuerera sp. | reverse complement strand
AGAAGCTCCGGTAGGGACCGACGTAATTGCTCCAACGAAACTGAATAAAGCTTCATTCTGCCAGCAACCGCCGTTTTCATGATTGATTGTTTCTGCCGGCTCAGTTCTTTGAAGCGTACGTCGAGCTCGATCAGTTTGTTCCGGATCGCCTCAAGCTCAGCTTCTTTCCCTCTGAGGTTGTTAATTCTCCGTTCGATGTTCCAGCGTTGGTTTTCAAGATTGGAGATTTCGATTCGAAGCTCTGCCAACTGCTTTTTTATAGCCGCCAGCTTTGCATTTCTCGCCTCAATAGCTTGGCTGGCATGATGAATCGCCGCCCACATATTGCCGTGGACACTCATCAAAACCTGACTACCGAGCCTCATGTTCGCCGTCAGAAGTGTTTCGTAGGACCCTGCGGCAGCTTCGACTGCTAATTCAAGTCCATCGATCGTTTTTAGCTCTTCAATATCGGGAAGATCGGTAATAGACATGGCAGCGAGTTCCGTTTCGCGGAACTGCCCGTTGCCATGATTGACCTGAGGCTCTGTCGGAGGTTGATACGGTTTTTTCTGATCTTCCGGGCTGAAGCGGGGGAACAGCAGAGAGTAGAGAACTCGACTGTGCCGGCCCTCCATATAATAATTAGCTCCAAGAATAACAGCTTTAGTTTTCATTAATCCACCTCATATTCTATTCTATCCACATATTTATAAATATAAACGGTTGTCTTACTTAAATCATTTTAACATATATAATGAAAATTTTACAGAAAAATCAATACCAGTATTATGTAAAACTAGGACAATACGGAGACCACTTAAAAAGTTAGATTGCCATCCTGAATCGAAAGTGAAGAATCTTGATTTTGTGCCATTTATAGATTCTTCGCTAACGCTCAGAATGACAAATTAAGTACTTTTCAGTGGTCTCGGCAACACCTTAGCTTTTATTTGTATAATAAGATTTCTTAAGCCTTGTCAATATATCTATTATTGGCTTAAAAAGAACTAGAATTATTATAAAATTAGAAGTCCCATGAAGTAAGTCAAATAATATACCTCTAATCCAATAAGTCCATCCATAAGCTGCACCATAAAAAAACGATTCTATCACAGCAAAGAAAGCTCCAAAAGTATAGCCAAATATGGCTCCAATGGTTGCATAACCATATTCGGATTTTATCTTTTTCTTCATGAATTCCGTTATTATTATAAGCAAAGGCCAAATAATATAATATACAAGAAACCAAGTAGAAAATCCATATATAAATATTTCAGTAGTTGTAAATACTAAGGATACTAATAAGATTTTTTTATATCCAAATACAATAGTATATACAATAAACAATAAAGTAACAATTTCAACATTAGGTATAAAACTTAAAGCCAACTTCCCTGTTGTTATAGTTGCACTTAGAATCCCTATAAGGGCAATATCTCGTATCTTCATGGCCTTAATAGTTTTTCAATTCAAAAGTATAAACATCTTCATCTATCAGAGGTATTTCTCCTGGACCTGTTAATGCATCTTCGCCATTAATACTTACATGAAAATATTCCTGCTTATTAGGATCTGCAACATAGTCTAGCATTCCTACTACCATAGTACCAAAATCATATTTTTCAAAAGTTATTCCTAGTTCTTCTTGCTTTTCCTCTAATAATTCCAATAAGAATTCATAATCTGTATTATATTCAAAGGTCTTATCCACATCCTCATCTTCATTAATTACGTGGATTGTAACTGCCTTAGCTCCTTCTACTCCTTTAGGGCTTAAAAAAACTTTATAACCAACAAATACCAGCAATGTTACTATTAAAATCGATAAAATCACCTTAAATTTTTTACTCATAATATTTCCTCCTCATCTTCAAATCAAAAAACCTTCCAACTTCAAGTTGAAAGGTTTTGTTTTCTGTATCTACAACCTCTTCATTCCTCGTGAAGTTATCGTTGTGCAAGTATAGGCAGGTCTTCCGGCTTGGTTTATAAAAGTAGTTTGCCTTCCCAGTTTCCCAGTGGCATTATAAACTACTAAAACACTTTACGGCGGCGGGACCGCACAGGAATTTCACCTGTTTCCCTATTAATGCTAAATAGCAACCTATACCATTCTATTAAATTTTCATCTAAATCAATAATACTACAGTTCTAAATACTTAGCAATACCTGTGAAATTTTATTTATCTTCTAATAGCTTTAATGCTTCCTCTACTATTCTATCTACTGTAAATCCAAATCTTTCAAATAATTCATTTCCTGGTGCAGAAGCCCCAAAATCCTTAAGGCCTAAAACCTTTCCATTGCTACCTACATATTTATGCCATCCAAAGGAAGAGGCTGCTTCTACTGCTAATCTATTTGTTATTTCTTTAGGCAATACTTTTTCCTTATATTCTTCAGTTTGTTCTTCGAATATTTCCCAAGAGGGAATACTTACCACTTTGGTACCAATTCCCTTCTCCTTTAATCTATTTGATGCTTCATAAATCAACTGAACTTCAGAACCAGTTCCCATTAGGATTATATCCACTTTTCCATCTTCCTTTAATATATATCCTCCTTTTAAAGCTTCTTTGCCAGTTCCCTTCAAAAGAGGTAACCCTTGTCTTGTAAGTATTAAAGCTGTTGGAGCTTCTTTTGTCAATGCCCTATACCAGGCTGCTGATGTTTCTCTAGCATCAGCTGGTCTAATCGTCGTCATATTTGGCATAGTTCTCAACATAGCCAGATGTTCTATAGGTTGGTGAGTAGGTCCATCTTCTCCTACCCCTATACTGTCATGGGTTAATACATAAGTTACTGGTAGATTCATAAGGGCTGCTAATCTCATTGCGGGTTTCATATAATCGCTAAATACCAAAAAAGTTCCCCCATATACCCTTAACCCACCATGTAAAGCCATTCCATTTAATATGGCTCCCATAGCATGTTCCCTTACTCCAAAGTGGATATTAGAACCAGTATAATCATCAGAAGAAAAAACCTTTCTTTCCTTCATAGCAGTCTTATTAGAAGGTGCTAAATCTGCAGAACCTCCCATTAGATTAGGGATTTTCTCTGCTAATCTATTTATTAATATTCCAGAGGCTTCTCTTGTAGAGACATCTTTTTCAAAACTCCAAAACTCTTCAGATTCTAAATAATCTTTAGGCATTTCTAAATCAATCCACTTTGCTAATTCTTCAGCTAAATCTGGATATTCTTCTTTATAGCTTTTCCATTTTCTCTTACAGTCTTCTTCCGCCTCCATTCCCTTTTCTATCAACTTTTTCATATGTTCTTTGACTTTTTCTGGTACAATAAATTCTTCTTTCTCTTTCCAGCCTAAATAATTTTTCAGCTCTTTTAAATTTTCTTCCCCTAAAGGTTCTCCATGGGCAGAACTTTTTCCTTGTTTTGGGGAACCATAACCTATTTCCGTTTTTATCTCTATTAATGATGGTTTAGAAGTATTTTCCTTAGCTTTTACTATGGTTTCTTCTATCTTTTCTATATCATTCCCATCATCTACTCTGTAAGTTTCCCAACCTAAGGCTTGAAAACGCTTAGGTACATCTTCTGTAAAAGCTAAATCAGTACCTCCCTCTATTGTAATAGAGTTTGAATCATAAAGTACAATAAGTTTCCCTAATCCTAAATGGCCTGCTAAAGAAGCTGCTTCATAACTAATTCCTTCCATTAAGCACCCATCTCCAGAGAGAACATAAGTATAATGATCTATGATATTATGTCCTGGTCTATTAAAGTATGCTGCTAAATGAGCCTCTGCCATGGCCATCCCAACACCATTGGCAAATCCTTGCCCTAAAGGGCCAGTTGTGGCTTCTACTCCTATTGTATGACCATATTCAGGATGGCCAGGAGTTTTACTATCCAATTGTCTAAAGTTTTTTAATTCTTCCTTATCTAGACCATATCCAAATAGATATAATAGAGAATACAATAACATAGACCCATGGCCTGCCGATAAAATAAACCTATCCCTATTAACCCAATTTGGATTTTTAGGGTTATGGCGCATTATCTTTGCCCAAAGAGTATATGCAGCTGGAGCTGCCCCCAAAGGTAAACCTGGATGACCGGATTTAGCCCTTTCTACAGCTTCTGCTGATAAAACCCTTAAGGTATTAATAGTTAATTCATCTATATTCATTTAATCCACTCCTATAATTTAATCTAATTTTCATACTATTATATATATAACCCAAAATCTCGTTAATAATTATATTACCCCTATAATCTTGAAAAATATTAAATTCTTATTTACATCAAACATACGTTCTGTTATAATGGGCCTAGGAGGGATTTTTATGAAACACAGGATTATATTCCATATAGATGTTAATTCTGCCTACCTTTCTTGGGAAGCAGCCTATAGATTACAACATGGAGAAAGTACAGATTTAAGGAATATACCATCAATAGTAGGAGGAGATGAATCCAAAAGGCATGGTATAGTATTGGCTAAATCCATACCTGCAAAAAAGTATGGAATCTTAACAGGAGAAAGCATTTATTCAGCTAAACAAAAATATCCTAATCTAGCCATTATTCCTCCTAATTATGAGAGATATATGAAGGCTAGTAGTTCCATGGTAGATTTATTAGAGGAATATTCTCCCTATATACAAAGATATTCTATTGATGAGGTTTTTTTAGATTATTCTTATGATACTGAACAAAATTTCCTAGACATTGCCTATGAAATAAAGGAAAGAATAAAAAAAGAATTAGGCTTTACGGTTAATATAGGTATAGGTCCTAATAAACTATTGGCTAAAATGGCTTCAGATTTCAAAAAGCCTGATAGAGTACATACTCTATTTCATTACGAGATAGAAAATAAAATGTGGCCATTACCGGTAGATGAATTATTTATGGTAGGCTCTAGAACTAAAAAGAAACTTAACGGGAGAGGTATATTTACTATAGGAGAATTGGCTAAACTGAATAGGGAGTATGTACACTCTTGGTTAAAAAAACCTGGTCTTCTCATATGGGAATATGCCAATGGAATAGAAAATTCCCCTGTAAGAAATATTCCCCTTCCAGTAAAATCTGTAGGCAATTCTACCACCACCTCTTATGATGTAGATAGTAGGAAGGAAAGTTACATGTTTCTATTGGCTCTATCGGAAATGGTAGGCATGAGAATAAGAGATTTAGAACAAAGTGGAAGGGTAATTTCTATATCTTTGAAAAGTCACCAATTTCATTCCTATTCCCATCAAAGAAAACTAGACATACCTATAGATTCTACTAATGTTATATATAAAACTGCTAAGAAACTATTTGATGAAATATGGGAGGGAGAACCCATAAGGCGTTTTTCCGTAAATATATCTGATCTTTCTTCTAATGAATTCTGTCAACTATCCCTATTGGAGGATTATGATCCAAGGGAAGAGATTCTAGATAAAACCATAGATAAAATAAGATATAGATATGGATACAGTTCTGTAATTCGCTCTTGCTTCCTCTACTCTGGTATAAAACCTATTATCGGAGGGGTAGTGGCAGAAGAAGATTATCCTATGATGTCTAGTATTTTTTAGGAGTGATATTATATGAAGATATTGATGAAACCAATAGAAATGATAGCTTGGTTTACTACAAAGGAAAAACCAATTCCCTTAAGATATAGAATTATAGATGAGAACAATATATATAAAGTGATAAAAGTAGATAAGGTTTTATTTGCTGAAGAAGAAAAACTAGCAGGTAACAAGATGATCCTCTATAGATGTCAAAGTACAATCAATAATACTCAGAAAATATATGAATTGAAATATGAAATAAGCACCTATAAATGGTTCCTCTTTAAAATTTAATAATTTTTATTTTTCAGCACATACTAGATAATGAGAAATGTAATACTAAGAGAGGATGAGTCCTATGAAAAATTCAAAAGCTATGGGTGAAATATTAAGTCAGACTAAAAGAATTGATGAAAACAATTGGAACACTAGTCAATATTTAAATAGCATAAATATGCTTCTTACATCTAATGATTTAGGCAAAACAAAGGATGATGGCCTAAGTAAAAAGTTTGAAGAACTCAACAATAAGATAGAGGATATCAATAAATTAACCTCCGATTTATTGGAGGATTTATCTAGAAGACATAATTAAAGTGATGGGAACCCATCACTTTAATTATTATATAATATCTATATCTCATCATAGATTTTTTTACAAATATTCAAAATCAATTTTAATGATCATATCCTTCATCCTTCCTATCTGTTATATAAATTACATAACAATATAAATTTATCTTCAATAGTTTTCTAAAAAGGAAGGATTTTATGAATCCATATAGAATATAATATATTAGGTGATGGAGATGAAAGCTAATCATTTAAAATTTAAGGAAAATAATTTTACTTCCAATGAAGAACTTGTTGCCCTTTATAAGAAGAATAGAGATATAAATATTCGAAATAAAATTATAGTAAATAATATAGGCTTAATATACTCTGCAGCAAGAAAAAGAATGAAAAATCCTACTTGTTTCACATTAGAAGATTTAGTACAAGAAGGGGTTATTGGTATGATGAAAGGTATAGAAAGATTTGATACTACTAGGGATACTAGTTTTTCTACCTATGTATATTATTGGATTATTCAGCAGATGGATAGAGCTTTGATGAATAATGGATATATGGTAAGACTCCCTGCTTATATTTATGAAAAAATTAACAGTCTATCTACAGTAGAAAGCAATTATATGGCTAAAAACGAAGAAATAAATTTAAAAGAGCTATGTAACGAAGCAAATATGACAGAACAAGAATATCTTTTAATTAATTACTACAAAAAAAACTACTCTAACTTTACTTCTCTAAACTCTATTATAAATACAGATTCAGATGAAAATTATGTAGAACTTCAAGATTATATCCCTTGCCAAGATATTTCCATTGAAGATATAATTGTTTCAGAAAGCTTAAAAGAACAATTAATAAAAATACTAAATACATTATCTCCCAAAGAAAAGGAGGTTTTGGAGCTTAGATTCGGTTTAAATGGAAATGATCCCTTAACTCTAGAGGCCATCGGAAATAAATATGATCTGACAAGGGAAAGAATTAGGCAAATTGAAAATAAAGCATTAAAAAAATTAAAAAGACTTAACTTGAGAAAAGGTCTTAAAGATTATCTATTAGAATATTAATATTCAGTAAAAAACTTAATTCTTTCTTCTGCTGTAGGATGGCTATGGTACCATATTTTAAATAATTTACTTGGCCTGGGAATACTTAAATTGCCTTCATATAGTTTTAACATAGTAGATATAGCTGCCTCTTTATTTTTTGTCAATTGTATTTCTATCATATCAGCTTCCCTTTCCATCTGTCTAGAGCTAAAATTGATTATTGGATTTGCGAAAAACATATAGAAGTTTAATACTAAGATAATTAAAGGAATAGAAGCTATATCATATAATCTATTAAATCCAAATACTCCATTGGAATTTATAAGTATCCAATTAGAAGTTCTATATACTAAGTACATTAAAACTACTGAAAACAAACCTCCTAATATGATACTCTTCCAGATATGTCCTTTTATATAATGTCCTATTTCGTGGGCAGTAATAGATAACACCTCATCTTTATCCAACTTTTCCATAGTGGTATCCCATAGCACTATTCTTTTAGATTTAAAAACTCCTGTCATATAAGCGTTCATCTCTTTCGTATCTCTACTTTTATCTACCTTATATATTTCTGCATCCTCTATTTCTGCTTTTCTCAAAAGTTGTTTTATTTCTTTTCCTAATTCTTCATCTTCTATGGATGTATATTTATTAAATATAGGATCTATATACATAGGAGAGATAAAAATTATAAAAGCAAAAACAGGTATAGATAATAACCCTAAATATAGCCACCATCTGGTAGGGTTTCTATATATTAAATAATAAGGAAACCCTATGAATATGGAAAATACTACTGTATTTAAGGCAAAACTTTTAAATGTCAACTCTAACCATCTAAATAGGGTTTGGTTGGATAGATCATATCTATGTTTTAAAATAAATTCCCCATAAAAACTAGTAGGTAGTGAAATCAATAAATCAATTATTGAAAATAATATTACATAG
>NZ_DATHXO010000477.1:0-5311 GCF_035459645.1 Schnuerera sp. | reverse complement strand
GAATAAAGGAGGGAGCTATTTGAAAAAAATCGTATTAATTGTTTTACTACTAATATTTTCTACATATAGTATCTCTTTTGCAGATAGCTTAAATCTTTCTGGTGAAGGTGCTATACTTATTGATGCTGATACTGGTCAAATTCTCTTTGAAAAAAATTCTCATATGAAATTGCATCCTGCTAGTACTACTAAAATAATGACTGGCATATTGGCCTTAGAGCTTGGTAATATGAAGGATATTGTAACAGTTGACGAAGAGATTGTTAAACTTACTGCTGGAAGTCATATAGCCTTAGAGCCAGGAGAACAATTGAAATTTGAGGATTTGTTAAAAGCTTTATTAATTGAATCTGCCAATGATTCTGCATTAGCTATTGCAAAACATATTTCTGGCAGCATTGATGGTTTTGCTAAACTTATGAATGATAAAGCCAAAGAGTTAGGTGCTTTGAATACTAATTTTGTAAATCCAAATGGTTTATCAGAAGAAAACCATCTAACTACAGCCTATGATTTAAGCTTAATAGCAAAATATGCTATGAAAAATGACGCTTTTAGAGAGATTGTATCTAATCATACCTACACTATTCCTAAAACAAATAAAAAAGAAGAAGAGCGATATTTAAAGTCTGCCAATAAACTATTGTACAGTAATCAAAAGATAGATGTGGATGGAAAAATAGTTCCCATTAAATACGAAGGAATTAATGGGGTAAAAACTGGATACACTTCATTAGCACAAAATTGCCTTGTAGCTTCTGCCCAAAGACAAAATCAAAATTTAATTGCTGTGGTTTTAAAATCTAATGGTAGAGAAGTATATTCAGATATACATAAATTACTCAACTATGGATTCGAAAATTTTAAAAAGATTAATATCGCAATCAAAGATCAATTTGTTGATAATATAGAAATAAAAGAAGGAATGAATCCAATTGCTGCTGGCATTATAAAAGAAGATTTGCCTGCTTCTATTCCTAAAAATTCTTTAGATAAAATAGATAAAAAAATTTTTATCCAGGATGATATTGAAGCTCCTATTGAAAAAGGGCAAGTTTTAGGTAAAGTAGAATATTATTTACAAGGGCAACTTTTAGGACAAGTAGATGTAATATCCACATTAGATATTGAAAAGATACCACCTGTAAGTATTTTTCAATTAATTTTAAGCAAATGGTATATTTTACTAATAGGTTTGTTTTTCTTATATAGGGTCATGGTTATTGTTAAACGCAAAAAAAGTAGAAGGCGAAGACGCTCTCTATATAAAGTTCCAAGCTCATTCCACTAAAAAAAAGCAGCTATGCTGCTTTTTTTTAACTATAGTACTGCTATAGCTTCAATTTCTATATTCCCATCCTTGGGTAGTTTTGCAACTTGTACACAAGATCTTGCTGGTTTGTGTTCTTGAAAAAAGTCTTCATATTCTTCATTGATTAGTGGAAAATCATTCATATCTTTTATGTATATATTTACCTTTACTATATCCTTTAACTTTGCTCCACCTTCTTCTACTACTGCTAATAGATTATCTAGGCATAACCTTGTTTCTCTTTTAATATCTCCCTTTATTAATTCTCCGGTTTCTGGAATTATTGGAAGTTGTCCAGAAGTAAAAATTAAATTACTTGTTTTTATACCTTGTGAATAAGGACCTACTGCTTTTGGTGCTTTATTAGTTGATATTGATTTAGTTTTCATAATTTAACCTCCTAAAGTTATAATGGTAAATAAGCATATATATTGATAATTGTTTTAGAGTATGTCGTCCAATGCTAACTCATCACCATCAGCCCATAGTTTTTCTAAATGATAAAATTCTCTGTCTTCTCTATGGAACACATGGACTATAATATCTCCAAAATCTAAAAGAATCCATCTGCTACTTTCTTTGCCTTCTTTGCCTAAAATATTATATCCTGCCTTTACCATCTTTTCTTCAACATGGTCAGCAATAGATAATACTTGGGTAGTAGAATTGCCACTTACTAAAATAAAATAATCGGTAATAGAAGTTAATTTGTTAATGTCTATCGCCTTTATGTCAAACCCTTTTTTATCATTACAAGCTTCTATAATAATAGATATTCTTTCATCTATATCCTTCACTCAATTACCTCCTGCTATTTTTATTAAATTAGTTATCATTATTGTTTACATTTTCTACTGTTCTATATTCAGTAAATAAAGATTTAACTAGTTTACTAGTTTCTTCCTCGTCAGGAATAAAATAAGATGTTCCGTTGATGTATTTCCCATTTCCTGGTAATGTAGCAGTTTGCATTGAATCTGCGTTGAAAGATTTTGCATTCATAGCAAATTTCATTATAAGATCCAATGGTATATTCGTATCAACATTATTATAATAGGATTTAATCATTTGAGGAATATTTACAATATTTGTTGGGCTTAATGCTTTATCAGCTGCTGCTTTAATAAATTCTTGTTGAGCTTTAATCCTGCCTAAATCCTGATCAGCATATCCTTTTCTAAATCGTAAGAATTGTAAAGCCTGATCTCCATCTAATTTTTGGTACCCTTGTTTTAAATCTATATATAAGGGAGGATCTGCTACAGGATCACTGTATTTCATGTCCATAGGGACCTCTATTTCTACACCATCCATTAAATCTACTACTTCTTCTACAATTTTATAATCAACTTTCACATAATATTCCAAATCTATGCTTAATAAATCCTTTACAGCCTTTACTGATAAATCAGGTCCACCATAAGAATGAGCATGGTTTATCTTCTCTTCATATTTTCTACCTCGTATTCGTGCCTTAGTATCTCTTGGTATAGAAAGTATTGATACATCTCCTGTTGATTTATCCATTCTGCAAAGCATCATGGTATCTGTTCTGATACCAGAAGTTTTACTTACATCCTTAGAGTCTACTCCTAATAATAAAAACGTAATATCATCTTTACCATCAACTAATCTATCAATAAAGGTTTCTTTATACCCATATTCACCATCTTCTAAATCATCAGTAGCTTTAAAAACCGTTTTATAAATAAAACCACTCCATATTAAGGAAAATATAATTAAGGAAACAAAAAAACTTTTTAAAAATGTCTTTCTCACTAGACTTCACTCCATATTCTTTTGAATTAATAAATGATTTCTTGCTTTAATAGTATCTAGATGTATTAGATTTCCCTTTTCAATAACAAATTTTAATGTATTGTTTATTGCATATAATAAAGATTTATCAATGTCTTTATAAGCTAATTTTCTTATTTCCTCTATGCCATTAAAATCTCTATTAGGTTCTATCATATCAGCTATATAAACAATCTTTTCTAAAAGCTTCATACCTTCTCTGCCAGTAGTATGGAAACAGATAGCATTTAAAATATCCTTGTCCTTTATTTTATATTTCCTTTTTGCTATTTCTGCACCTAATGGACTATGAATAAGCTCTTTATTAATTTTCATTACATTATCTAGAATTATATCAAAATCACTAGCCATTTTCAATAGATTTATTTCTCCTTGTAGCTTACCACAATCATGCAAAAGCCCTGCAATCCTAGCTTTTTCAATTGGATAATTATATATTTTTGCTAATTCCATACTAGTCTCCATTACCCCTATAGAATGATTAAATCTTTCAATACCAATATCCTTTTTTAGTTCTTCATAAATCCATTGTTCAATCATTTTTTCTACTACTCCTTATAAAGTTTATTTTTTTCAATATATATTTCCACTGAGTTAGGAACCATATATTTAATAGAAAGTTGTTTATTTATCCTATTCCTAATTTCTGACGAAGATATGTCTATTAAAGGCGATTCTAGTATATATATATTACTTTCATAATTGTTATTCAATTCTTTAACCTTATATTCCAATGTTTTGTAATCCAAGTCCTCTCTTTTAGCTACAATAAAATTACACAAACTTAACAATTCCTTATGATCTTTCCACTTATGTATCTGATACAATGAATCTGAACCTAGTATAAAATAAAAATCCGTATCTTTGTATCTAGACTTTAAATATTTTATAGTATCTATTGTATATGTAATACCTTCCCTTTCAATCTCTATAGATGATAGATAATAGTAAGGGTTCGAATTTATAGCAAGTAAGGTCATATTATATCTATGAATATCAGATGTAATATTCATACCATCCTTATGGGGTGGTTTTCCTGTTGGTATAAAAAAAATTTTATCTAAATTTAAAATCATTCTAGAATATTCAGCTAAAATTAAATGTCCATTATGTATCGGGTCAAAAGTCCCTCCCATAATTCCCACCTTTTTTGTACTCACGCCTCTCATCCTCCAGTTAAAATTGTAATAATAGATAAACTTCAGAAACATCTAATTCTGAAGTTTATGCTAATTTTACCTATTAAGGTAATTGAATTTTTTTGTTTTCTTTAGATTCCCTATATATAACTAATTTATTTCCTATGCTTTGAACAAATTCTGCATTAGTACTCTCTACTAAATCTTTAGCTACTTTAGTTGTATCTAAGTAACTATTGTTCAATACATTTATTTTGATAATTTCCCTTGCTTCCAAGGCTTCATCTACTTGTTTAACAAAATTCTCCGTAATCCCATTTTTCCCAACTTGAAATATTGGGTCCATAGTATTAGCTATACCTTTTAAATAACTTCTTTGCTTTCCAGTCAACAATTTCTACACTCCTTTGCTCTTCACTTAATCAAAAAATTCAAATTCATATCCACATATAAATACTGAATCATTTTCTTTAATTCCTAATTTTTTTAATTGTTCTACAACGCCTCTTTGTTTCATAATATTTTGGAAATATCTTAAAGAATCAAGATTATCAAAATTAATTGAATATAATAATCTTTCTATGAAAGAACCTTCAACAATGTAAGTTCCATTTTCTTTTTTTACTATAATATCATCCTCAATAGGTTTTTCTATAATAATATCTGCTTTTTCATCAAAAGTCTCATATCCTACTTCTATATCTTTTAAGGCTTCCCAAATCCCAAATTTCAACTCATTAATTCCCTTCATAGTTGCTGCAGATAGTGAAAAAATTTTGTAGCCCAAAGGCTCAAATTCTTCTTTTAATTTATCAATCCATTCCTCTGACTGAGGTAAATCAATCTTATTTGCTGCAATTATTTGTAGTTTATCCTTTAATTTTGGATTATATTGGGTTAATTCTTCGTTTATTTTATAAAAGTCTTCTATGGGGTTTCGCCCTTCTATACCAGAGCTGTCTAGTACATGGACTAATAGTTTAGTTCTTTCCACATGCCTTAAAAAATCATGTCCTAATCCTACCCCTTCATGAGCTCCTTC
>NZ_DATHXO010000476.1:0-3226 GCF_035459645.1 Schnuerera sp. | reverse complement strand
AAAGCATTTAAAAGCTCTGACACATGTTCTTGTTTTAATACAGATAAAGCTTCTTCATCTTCTGGTTCTACTTTATTGTTAAAAAAGATATCTGCCTTGTCTACTATTTCAGATATACTAGATATGCTTTCCTTGACTGTTTCAACCAAAGTTTTTATCCAATCATATTTTTCTTCTATAAATTTATCATCTATTAGATTAGCCTCTTTTAAATAAGGTATGGCTAACTGTGTTAATTTATCTATATCATAATTCCTGATATGATGTTCATTTACCCAGTCTAGTTTATCTCTATCAAAGATTCCACCAGTTTTAGATACTCTTTCAAAGGAAAACTTTTCAATTAATTCATCCATTGATAGTATTTCTTCATTATCCTCTGGACTCCATCCAACTAAGGCTAAGTAATTTATTAATCCTTCCGGAAGATAGCCTTTCTCTCTAAAATCCTCTACCGATACATCACCATGACGTTTGCTTAATTTTTTTCTTTCTTTATTTAGAACTGTAGGTAGGTGGACATAGGTTGGTTTTTCCCATCCAAATACCTCATATAGATATACATGCTTAGGAGTTGATGGTAACCATTCCTCTCCTCTTACTATATGGGTAATCCCCATTAGATGATCGTCTACTACTACAGCCAAATGATAAGTAGGATATCCATCAGATTTTAATAATACTTGATCATCTATATCTTCAGTATTTATAACTATATCCCCTCTTACCAAATCTTTAAATTTAATATCTTTTTTTGCTGGTAGTTTAAGCCTAACTACATATTCTTCCCCATTAGCAATCCTTTCCTTAGCTTCATCTAAACTTAAACTTCTACAAAGTCCATCATATTTGGGTATAAGACCTTTTATTTTCTGTTCTTCTCTGACCTTATCTAATCTTTCTTTAGAACAAAAACAATAATAAGCATCGCCTTTTTCAATTAATTCATCTACATACTTCCTATAAATATCCAATCTTTCCGATTGAATATAAGGTCCACATTCACCTCTTTGAACAATTTTGCCTTCTTCTACGAAGACACCTTCATCATATTCAATACCTGCCCATTGAAGAGATTCTATCAAGTTTTCAATTGCTCCTTCTACATATCTGGTTCTGTCCGTATCTTCGATTCTTAATATAAACTGACCATTATTATGTTTTGCAAATAAATAATTATATAGAGCAGTCCTAAGTCCTCCTATATGCAAATAACCTGTAGGACTTGGAGCAAATCTTAATCTAACATCTTTCATCAATAGTGCCTCCTTCCATTTTAATTACCTATATATTATATATCAGCTAATTCCAGGTGTAAACCTATCTATCAGTTTATCCAAATATTCGATTGAAAAAATTGACTATTGCATCCAATATTCGTTCTAAAATCGACTTTACCTCAATATTTTGTTCAGTAATTTTATCAATTTTCCCCGATATATCTTTTAACTGCCCTTTAATCTGTTCTATATCTAAATTTAATTTAGATATATTTTTCATAAGGGATACTATTTGATCGATTTGTTCTCTTGTCAATTCTATTCCTAAATCTTTTGCCATTTGTTCTGCAACTTTTTCTATAGTTCCTTTGTTCTTTATATTATTGTCAATTATATATATTTTTATATTGTTTATAAGCTCCTCAGCTTTTTCTTGTCCGATTTCATTTCCTAATTTAGCAGTTTTAGCTATTTCCTCACTAGCAATTTCTTTTTCTTTTTCCGGTATCTTTTCTCCAGTAATATCTTCAAAAGCCTTTATAACTCCTGTTAAAGCTGCAGTTCCTGATACCTTAACGGGACTCGAAACAATTATTTTAGCATCCTTAACTCCAGCAGTTATTGAAGCATTTCTGTACATATCATTAGTGACCCAAGTGATATTATGAGATTCAACCGTTATACCTTCTCCTTCTGGAAGTTTTTCTACATAAACTGAAGATATAGCCCTAGTGCCAATAAGTTTCTCATCTATAAATTTCCCTAAATATTCTCTTTCTTCTTCATTGCTAACTTCTATTATTTTTACATCCTTAGCTACATCAAAAAAATTTAACATTTCACCCCTTTGTTCTACTGATAGGTTTTTTCCTAAAGCAACAACTATATCCTCATTTTTCTCATCTCCAAAAACTATAGACGAGAAAACCAACACAATCATTAGAACAAAAACTAAAATTTTCTTCTTCATTGTTTTCCCTCCCAAACCAAAATCTACACTTAAAATAGAATACCTTATTAATATAAATATTACAAGCCTTTGAATTTATATATCCAATTTCAGATAAATAAATTATTAAAATAAGGCTGTAAATTTACAGCCTTATTTTATACTATAGACTTATTCCTTCTTCTTTAAACACTTCCTTTATTTTATCAATGATTTGATCTGCTGGGACTTCAATTCTTCCAGTTTCTTTTCTCAAAGAGTATTCTACTATATCTTCATTTGCCTTTTTACCCACTGTAATTCTAATAGGTATACCTATCAAATCTCTATCGTTGAATTTAACCCCCGCTCTTTCCTTTCTATCGTCTAATAATACTTCTAATTTTTCTTCCAACAATTCTTTATATAATTTTTCCCCTAAATTTCTTTGTTCTTCATTTTTTGTATTTATTATTGTTATTATCGCATGATAAGGCGCTACCACCAATGGCCATATAATGCCATTGTCATCATGATATTGCTCAACAATAGCAGCCATCGATCTAGATACACCAACACCATAAGAGCCCATTACAAAAGGTTTCTCTTTTCCTTCTTCATCAAGATAGGTACCGTGTAAACTATTGCTATATTTGGTCCCAAGCTGGAATATATTTCCTACTTCAATTCCTCTGTCCATAGATAAAATTTTACCACATTTTGGGCAAATATCGCCTTCTTCAATCAAAAGTAAATCTCCAACTACTTCACCTTCAAAATCTCTACCATAATTTGCATTTTTAATATGATAATCTGTTTCATTGCCCCCAACAATTAGATTCTTTAATTTAGTAATTCTGGAGTCAACTATAATCTTCACATCGCCTTTAAGTCCTATAGGCCCAGTAAAACCTTTGTTTGCCCCTGATATTTTTATAATGGTTTCCTCGTCTGCCATTTCTAACTCATGCTCAGGTAATTTTAAGTAATTGCATAGTTTAGTTTCATTCAATTCTCTATCTCCTGGAATTATTACTACGACAGGTTCACCTGAAGCTAAATATACTAGAGCTTTCCC
>NZ_DATHXO010000475.1:0-2628 GCF_035459645.1 Schnuerera sp. | reverse complement strand
GAGATATAGTCCAGGTTAACTTTGGTACTGGAGCCATGAAGATTAAAGTGTTAAAAATTAGTGATAATGTAAGAAAAGATGACGCGATAGAATTATATGAGCTTATAGATTAAAGGCTTTGTTCTAAAAGCCTTTTTTTTTCATAAATATAAGTAAAAAGAATAGAAGGAGGAGATAAAAATGGCCGAAATAAAGGAGAGTTTTAAGAATCAAAATATTTTGGTTGAAGATAGAAATAAAGTTACTATTACAGGAGTAGAACAAGTAGAAAGCTTTAATGATAATACAATTATACTTAGAACCATAAAGGGCGGTATGGTCATAAAAGGAGAAGGGCTAAATGTGGGGAAGTTGAATTTAGATGATGGAAATGTAAAAATAGATGGCAATATTAATGGTATAAGTTATATAGACAAAGATATATCTCAAAAAGGAAATATTATAGGTAAAATATTTAAGTAGCATAAGGAGTTAAATAATATGGAAACTACAATAAGGATTCAAATTTATATATTTTTAACTTCCGTATATGGTGGATTGATATCAGGACTAGCTTATGATGTATATAGAATAGTCAGATATTATTTCAAACCTAAAAAAATAATAACCATACTGGAGGATTTATTGTTTTGGGTAGCTATATCCCTTATATTTTTTTATATAATTAATAAAAGCAACTGGGGAAGTTTAAGGGGATATATTTTTATAGGTTTTTTTATTGGAGGATTTATTTATTTAAAGATATTGAGTAAAATATTATTCCCATTAGGACTAAAATTATTTGATGGAATTATAAATATAATTAATAATGTTATTATCAAACCTTTTAAATGGGTAAAAAATATATTATCTCCAAAAATAAGAAAAATAAATAAAATAAGAAAAATCCCTAAAGAAGCTATAAGTGAAATTAAGCGGTATAAAAAAATTATTTCTAACAAAAAATAGAGGATTTTTTGAAAGGATATAGAATATACTAATTAGGCGGTGGTAATATGAGAAGAAGAGGAAGAAAAAAATCAGGATTTAGATTAACGCATTTAATACTCTTGCTTTTAGTTTTTGGGATTGGCAAAACTTTAATTAGTCAAAATATGATGATTAAGGATTTAACTAATAAAAAGCTAAAAGAAGAAGAAGAAATAGCTCAATTACAAGAAGATATAGAAGAATTAAATGATGAAATTAAAAATAAAGATTCTTTAACCTTTGTTGAAAAAATTGCTAGAGAAGATTTAAGAATGGTAAGGCCTAGGGAAATAATTTATGTTGATAAGGGCAAAGATAAAAGTCCTTTTAGCTTCTTTAGGAAGTAGAAATGATTGACAATATTGGTTTTCTAATATATACTAATGGGAGAATATATTTTTATAAGGAGGAATTGTTTATTTATGCCCGTAACTGTTGGAAAAGTAGTTGAGGGCCGAGTCACAGGTATTACAAACTTTGGTGCATTTGTTCAATTATCAAAAGGGAAAAGTGGATTAGTCCATATTTCAGAAATATCTGATGACTATGTTGAAAAAGTAACCGACTACTTGAAAAAAGACCAGAAAGTTAAAGTAAAAATCTTATCAATCTCAGAGGATGGCAAAATAAGCCTTTCCATTAGACAAGCCAAACCTAAAACAAATAATCCTATTGAAATTGATTGGGATAAAACTGATGAAAAGCAAAAGAATATGTCTTTTGAAGATAAGTTGTCTAAGTTTTTAAAAGATAGTAATGAAAAGCAAGATCAGTTAAAGATGAGAGAAGGTAAAAGAGGATTTGGACAAAAGTATAGGGGGAGAAGCATGGACTTATAAAACCGGATTAATCCGGTTTTTTTATTGTTTATAAACTTAACTTTAGCTTTATATTAAGCTTTATTAAGTTCACCAGCCAATCAAAATGCAATCTACAAGATTTTAAACAAAAATATACATTAGATGTATATGCTTTTCTTAAATAAGCACAGACTTGTGTTTCAGTAAAAAGAAACCTTGTTGTGACTTTTCTTTAGATTAGAAAATAATAGAATTTATAAATGTTTTATGTCAAAAATTTCTTGCATCTTTACAAGAAGTATTGACAAAATATTCTACCCCTATTTGATAATATGTATTCAAGAGATTTTATCAAATAGGGGGGATGGAATATGTTAAAGACGGAGTATGTTTCGACTAAAAAGAAAATACAAAATAGAATAATTACTTTCAATTGGGGTTATATACTACTTGTTATTTTAGCTTTTTTTATTAGTAGAGCTAGTATAATTGATAAATTAACACCCTTTGGGCTAACTTTTATGGCTGCCTATATTTTGTCAGGCAAGCCTAATATTCTTATTTTTATTTCTATAATACTGGGAACCCTTTCTTTCCATGGGTTAAGTGGGATAGATTATATTGTTTCAACTGTAGCCATTTGGATTTTACTTAATCGTGTCAAACAAATAAGTGCTTTTTCATCGGCAAAATCATCTATCATTACAGGTAGTATCTTTATATTAACTAAATCTGTATTTCTATTAATATTCGAAAGTGTATTTATTTATGATTTATTTATTATTTTTTTTGAAGGACTATTGGTTTTTACTCTAACTTATATCTTTTTATATAGTCTTTCAGTCGAAACTATAGGAAG
>NZ_DATHXO010000474.1:0-2003 GCF_035459645.1 Schnuerera sp. | reverse complement strand
ATGGGTGGAGCTATAAACGGTGGTAATAGAACTTCAGCAGCAGAGTTTAATATCTTTGTAGACCCAGAAGCAGCAGATATAGTATTTAAATCTGAGCTTCCTATTACTATGTGTGGATTAGATGTCACTCATAAAGCTATTGTATTTAAGGAGGATATAGAAAAAATTAAGTCTATATCTAATCCAGTAGCTAAATTATTAGGAGATATTCTTGAAAATCTATCTAAATATCATAAAGAAGATGGAATTGAAGGTTGTTATTTACATGATCCTGTAGCTGTATCCTGTGTAGCTAATCCTAATATTATTAAAACCATACCTTTAAAAGTAGATATTGAATTACAAGGAAAATATACTACAGGAGCTACTGTTGGCAATTTTAATAAGAGATTTAATCATAATCCTAATGCAGATGTAGCTTTCCATATAGACAGAGAAGCTTTTGTAAAAGAGATAATTGAACTAATGAAAAAATATTGATAGATAAATTGATTTACCCCTACAATATACAATATATAATGGCTATACGTAGGGGCAGACCCATGTGTCTGCCTTCCAATGATACGAAACATAGTTTATATTTTACGTCGTAGTGGTAATTTTATGTGCAACAACGGGGTGACAGATAAACGGGTTGACACATAGGTCAACCCCTACGATGTGGAATATATCACAGCTGTGGGTAGGGATGGACCTGTGTGTCCATCCGGTTACATATTTTGCTTACACGAGAGCCCAAGGGCTCTTTTTTTTTGCTACTTCGTATGCAATAAATAAGATAAATTAAGAAAATAGGAGCAATTAAAAGAATAATTAGAATTATCATGAATTTTGCAAATTTTATTATTTTGTTTATGTAAAAAATTATGATATGCTTAACATGATATTAATAAAATGTAAATCTAATCTTAACACAATATAAACATTAATATTGTTTTAGATATTAATGAAGAGAGGGGGAATAGTTGAGGATAGTATTTGCAGAAAACCCGTTTAAATAAAATATATTTGAAAGGAAGGTTAAGTTATGAAGAAAATTTTGTTAGTATTATTATCATTGACCCTAGTTTTATCATTAGCTGCATGTAGTGGTGAAGGAAACAATGATGAAACTAATGTATCTGAATTCCCAAATAAAAACATTGAGATTATAGTAGCTTATAAAGCTGGAGGGGGCACAGATGTAGGTGCACGTGTACTAGCTTCGGCAGCAGAAGATGTTTTTGGACAGTCTATAGTTATATTAAATAAACCTGGTTCTGATGGAGAACTTGGATATACAGAATTGACAAAATCAAATCCAGATGGATATACTCTAGGTTTTATCAATTTACCTACTTATGTTAGTTTGACCTTAGAAAGGGATACAGAATACGAAATTGGTGATGTAGAACCTATACTAAACCATGTATATGATTCAGGAGTATTAGTAGTACAAGGAACTAGTGAATGGGATACATTAGAGGACTTTATAGATTATGCTAAAGCAAATCCAGGAGAAATTACTATCTCAAACAATGGTACAGGCGCTTCCAACCATATAGGAGCTGCTCATCTTGAATACGAAGCTGGCATTGATGTAACTCATGTACCTTTTGGTGGTTCAACTGATATGCTAGCAGCATTAAGAGGTGGACATGTTGATGCTACTGTGGCTAAGATTAGTGAGGTAGCAAATTTAGTAGAAGCTGGTGAATTGAGAATACTAGCATCATTTACAGAGGAGCGTTTAGGGGATTTTTCAGATGTACCAACACTAAAAGAAAAAGGATATGATATTTTATTTGGCTCGGCAAGAGCATTGGTTGCACCAAAGGGAACACCTCAAGAAATTATAGATATATTACATGATGGATTTAAAGAGGCTTTAGAAAGTGAAGAGCATATGGAAAATGCTAAAAATGCAGCATTACCTATTCAATACATGAGCCCAGAAGAATTATCAGAATATATTAAAAACGAAGAGATATATTTAAATGAAATAAGAGAGATTATTGATTTGA
>NZ_DATHXO010000473.1:0-4690 GCF_035459645.1 Schnuerera sp. | reverse complement strand
GAGAAGAAGTAGAAGTTAAAGTAACCTTCCCAGATGATTACTTTGAAGAAAGTCTAAAAGGAAAAGAAGCTTTGTTTAAAGTTACTATAAATGAAGTAAAAGAAAAAGAACTACCAGTTTTAGACGATGAATTTGCAAAAGATGTAAGTGAATTCGATACATTAGATGAATATAAAGAAAGCATTAAAGAAAAATTAGAAAAAGAAGCAAAAGACAAAGAAAAAGTTGAACAAGAAAATAAAATAATTGAGAAGGTTGTTGAGAATTCAGAAGTAGAAGTACCAGAAGTAATGATAGAACATCAAGTGGAAAATGAAATCAATGAATTTGATTATAGATTAAAATTGCAAGGAATGGATATAAATCAATATTTAGGACTGACTAATACAAACATAGAAGCTTTTAAGGAGCAGATAACTCCTGTAGCAGAAAAAAGAATTAAAACTGATTTAGTACTTGAAGCTATAGCAAAGGAAGAAAACTTAGAAGTATCAGAAGATGCTATAGATAGAGAGTTAGAAAAATTAGCTAAAGAATATAATCAAGAAGATGTTGAGAAATTTAAAGAGAATATGAGAAAAGGAGATTTAGAATATCTTAAGTCGGGTATAATGAGGGATAAGACTATAGAGTTATTAATAAATAATACTAAATTAATTTAAATTTAGGAGGTATATATTATGGCGTTAGTTCCCGTTGTTGTCGAACAAACCAATAGAGGTGAAAGGTCCTATGATATATATTCTAGACTTTTAAAGGAAAGAATAATATTTCTTGGAGGAGAAGTAAATGATGTAACAGCAGATTTAATCGTTGCTCAGCTATTGTTTTTAGAAGCTGAAGACCCAGATAAAGATATACAACTTTATATAAATAGTCCAGGAGGATCTGTTAGTGCTGGATTTGCAATATATGATACTATGCAATATATAAAACCTGATGTATCTACTATATGTATAGGTAGAGCGGCTAGTATGGGTGCGTTCTTGCTAACAGCAGGAGCAAAAGGAAAAAGATTTTCATTGCCTAATGCTGATATCATGATACATCAACCTTTAGGAGGTACTCAAGGTCAAGCTGAAGATATTAGAATACATGCAGAAAAAATAGTCCAGACTAGAGAACTTATAAATAAAATATTAAGTGAAAGAACTGGTCAACCTTTAGAAAAAATTTCTAGAGATACAGATAGAGATTTCTTTATGACCGCCTCAGAAGCTAAAGAATATGGTATAATAGATGAGGTAATACAGTCAAGAAAATAAGATTAAGTGAGGTGTAATGATGGCAAAATATGATGATAAACAGCTTCGTTGCTCTTTTTGTGGGAAACCTCAGGACCAAGTACGAAGACTCATTGCTGGACCAAATGTCTTTATTTGTGATGAGTGTATAGAACTGTGCCAAGAGATAATAGATGAAGAGTTTATAGAAAATTTCGATTATCAAATACAAGAATTACCAAAACCTACAAAGATAAAAGAAACTTTAGATGAATATGTAATCAAACAAGAAAGAGCAAAAAGATCTTTAGCTGTTGCAGTATATAATCATTATAAGAGAATAAATAAAAAACCATCAAAAACTAATGATGTAGAATTACAAAAATCCAATATTGTTATGATTGGGCCAACAGGTTCTGGAAAGACTTTGCTTGCTCAAACATTGGCTAATATATTAAATGTACCTTTTGCAATAGCCGATGCAACTTCTTTAACAGAAGCTGGATATGTTGGTGAAGATGTAGAGAATATTATTCTAAAGCTTATTCAAGCCGCAGATTATGATATAGAAAGAGCAGAAAAAGGAATAGTATATATAGATGAAATAGATAAAATTGCTCGAAAGACAGAAAATCCATCAATAACAAGGGATGTAAGTGGTGAAGGAGTACAACAAGCACTTCTTAAAATCCTTGAAGGAACGGTAGCCAATGTTCCACCTCAAGGAGGAAGAAAACATCCACATCAAGAGTTTATTCAAGTAGATACAACTAATATATTATTTATAGTTGGTGGAGCCTTTGATGGTATAGATAAAATAATTCAAAATAGAATAGGAACAAAATCTATGGGATTTGGTGCTGATATAAAAAGCAAAGAAAATATCAGAATTGGAGAATTATTAAAAGAAATACAACCAGAAGATTTATTAAAATATGGTTTGATACCAGAATTTGTTGGAAGGTTACCAGTAATTGTTACATTGGAAGAATTGGATGA
This sequence comes from Schnuerera sp., assembly GCF_035459645.1. Lineage (NCBI taxonomy): Bacteria > Bacillati > Bacillota > Tissierellia > Tissierellales > Tepidimicrobiaceae > Schnuerera > Schnuerera sp. The sequence continues at coordinate 2,468 of NZ_DATHXO010000473.1, read as the reverse complement.
AGAAGCTCTTGTAAGGATTTTGACAGAACCGAAAAATGCTCTTGTAAAACAGTATAAAGAACTATTTAATATGGATGGGGTAGACTTAGAATTTGATGAAGAAGCTTTAAAATCCGTTGCAAAAAAAGCTATAGATAGGAAAACAGGAGCAAGAGGATTACGTAGTATTATTGAGGAAACTCTATTAGATATTATGTACGATATTCCTTCAAGAGAAGAAATAGAAAAATGTCTAATCACTAAAGATACTATTGAATCTGATGGAGAACCAACTTTGGTACTGTCAGAAAGAAAAGCTAAAAATAGAGCTAAGAAAAAAGATAACAAGGAATCTGCATCATAAAATAAAAGGCTCACAACATGGTGAGCTTTTTTTGACATTTTGAATAAAAGAAAAAGAATTAAAGATTAATATTTATATAAATAAATAAAAATATATTGATTATTTTTAGACAAAAGGAGTGAGGTTATGTACAAGAATCCTTATGTTGTACAGAACAAAACAATACCTCTTATACCATTAAGAGGTATGTCTGTATTTCCTCACATGGTTATTCACTTTGATGTAGGAAGAGAAAAATCTATTAACGCATTGGAAAAGTCCATGATAGATGATTCACTGATTCTTTTATGTACTCAAAAGGATGCTAAAGTAGAAGAACCTTCATTAGAAGATTTTTATCATATAGGAACTATTGCCAAGATAAAACAAATGCTAAAGTTACCTGGTGGTAGCATAAGAGTTTTAGTTGAAGGAATAAACAGAGGAAGGGTTGTTGAATTAACTGGAGAAGAAGATTATTTTGAAGCTATAGCAGAAGAGTTCACCTATGACCCTGAGGATATAACACTAGATAAAGAAATAGAAGCAGCAATGAGATTAGTAATTAATGATTTTGAAGAATACTTAACTTTGAGTCGTAGGATATCTCCAGATATATTGTTAACCGTTACAGATATTGATGATCCAGGGCGGTTAGCTGATGTTATTGCTTCTTATATTAATTTAAAAATTGAAAGTCATCAAAAGATATTAGAAACCTTTAATTTCTATGAAAGATTAGAGGCTCTTCATAAGATATTACAAGAGGAAATTGAATTATTAAGAATAGAAGAGAAAATTAATCAAAGAGTTAAAAAGCAGATAACCAAGGTCCAGAAGGAATATTATCTAAAAGAACAGTTGAGGGCAATTCAGAAAGAATTAGGAGAAGATAATGAGTTAGGTGAAGAAATAGAAGAATATAAGACTAAGATATCAAAGATGAAAATGCCTAAAGAAGTTAAAGAAAAAGCATTAAAAGAAGTAGAAAGACTAGATAGAATATCTCCTCACTCAGCTGAAACTGCTGTTATAAGAACTTATTTAGATTGGATAGTTGAACTTCCATGGGACAATGAAACCAAGGATAAAGTTGATATTAAAAAGGCAAGGGATATATTAAATAGAGACCACTATGGTCTTATGGATGTAAAAGAAAGGATATTAGAGTTTATTGCCATAAGAAAATTAGCAACAAAGATGAAAGGACCAATTCTATGCTTAGTAGGACCTCCGGGAGTTGGGAAAACATCAATTGCAAAATCTATAGCAGAATCTTTAAATAGAAAGTTTGTCCGTATGTCCTTAGGAGGAGTAAGGGATGAGGCAGAAATGAGAGGGCATAGAAGAACTTATGTAGGTGCTATGCCTGGAAGGATTATTTCTTCAATTAAAAAAGCAGGTACTAAAAATCCAGTTTTCCTATTTGATGAAATCGATAAATTAAGTACTGGTTTTAGAGGAGATCCAGCTAGTGCTTTATTGGAAATTTTAGATCCAGAGCAAAACAATACTTTTACAGATCATTTTCTAGAATTACCTTTTGATTTATCAAAAGTATTCTTTATTACTACAGCAAATACTGTAAATTCCATACCTGCACCTTTGTTGGATAGGATGGAAGTAATTCGAATAAGTGGTTATACTGAAGAAGAAAAATTAAAAATTGCCACTAATCATCTTTTACCAAAGCAGCTTAAAGAACATGGACTTAAAGAAGAAAATTTAGCTATATCTGAAAGAGCCATTAGGAAGATAATTAATAATTATACTAGAGAAGCAGGAGTTAGAAATCTAGAAAGAAATATTGCAAATATTTGTAGAAAAGCTGCAAAGAAAATAGTTGAATCTAATGTAAAAAAGGTAAGAGTGAACAAAGGAAACCTTCATAAATATTTAGGCATAGAAAAATATAGATATGATTTTGGAGATAGAGAAAACCAAGTAGGAGTAGCAACAGGGTTAGCATGGACTGCTTTTGGGGGAGAAACCCTTTCCATTGAAGTCAACTCTATGAAGGGCACTGGGAAACTCCAATTAACAGGTCAACTAGGCGATGTTATGAAGGAGTCAGCTATGGCAGGTATAAGTTATATTAGAGCGAATTCCAACAAGATAGGAGTAGATAGTAGTTTCTATAAAGAGA
>NZ_DATHXO010000472.1:0-1514 GCF_035459645.1 Schnuerera sp. | reverse complement strand
GCACGTTATAGCCTCATATTCATCTAATGTTATAAAAAGTCTTTAATTCGTAAATTTTTAACGATTTATACTTTTAAATTCAAAGTTTAATCCCTTTTATAAACTAAAAGCTAAATAAATTTAGCTCGGGGTGACTGTGTCACCTCTTTTTTTATTTCCTCATGTTTTATTATACAATATAGGTATGAGGGTACCTAGTTATTTTACTAATCATCATAAAGAATTACTTGCTATTGCTGCTATGAAAGGTAGTTCTGTTTATGAAAATGAATTTAATAAACTTTCTAATCTAAAAATATTTAGAAAAGAAAATAATAAACCAAATGTCTCATTAAATGATATTTTTAGATTTGGTTGGAATTCTTTTAAGAATAAACACATAAATTTACTTAGAGACTCTATTATCAAAAACGTTGAAGCGATGATTGATTGCCGTGATTTGAGTAAAGGTTATCTTTTTTATGAATGCACTAAATGTGATAACTTTCACATGACTGGATTTTCTTGTAAGTCTAGATTTTGTTCATCATGTGGCCATAAATACAGAGATGAACGTTCACTTAATATTCAAAAGAAATTAATTAATGTACCACATAGGCATTTTGTCTTTTCTCTACCTTTTGACCTTAGGCCTTACTTTTGGAAATGTAGAGCATTGTTTGATGTTTTATTTTTATCAGTTAGTGAAGCGTTTGATATGACTTTAAATAAAAGTCGAAAAGATAAAAGAGATGATAGGAAAGTTGGTTATGCCGCTTTCTTACATACTGCAGGTAGAAGTTTAAATATGCATCCACACTTACATGTTCTTCTTGCTGAATGTACGATAGATCGGTTTGGTAAGAGGAAACGACAATTTTATTTTCCTTTTGAAAGACTTAGAAAGACTTTTATGTATAGGTTTTTATCTAATGCTAACGAAGCTATTAAGAAAACTACTGATAATAGTCTTTATAGAGATTTCAATATTTTAAGAACTAAAATTCTTAAACAATATAAAGATGGCTTCTACATACATGGTCCTAAACTAGATGGGAAAACTAATCAACTTAAAAGTGCTAAAGATACTGCTGATTATATTGCTAGATATGCATCTCATCCTTCTATTAGTGAACATAATATCTTAGAGTTAAATAAAGATAATAATACTGTTACTTGGAGATATGAGCCTCATGAAACTCCTGGTGAGATTGTTACTATAGAAGAATCTGTTTATTCTTTTATCGGTAAACTTATTAGACATATACCTGATAGTAAAACTCATGTGTTAAGATATTTTGGGTTTTACGCTAATAGAGCTTCTAGAAGATTAAAACTTGAATGTAGGTTAGTTAAAGTTTCTTTTATTTCTTTGAAGAAAAGAAACCTAAGTTGGCGTATAATGATCATGAACACTTTTAAATATAATCCAATACTTTGTCATTGTGGGGAAACTATGACATTAAATATAAACCTCTCCTACTTTGGAGATTATGAACGGAGGCCTGGTTATGGCTAAATATTTTAAAACTTAT